>JAYUWF010000021.1:0-7860 GCA_043753685.1 Herminiimonas sp. | reverse complement strand
CGAGGCCGAGCCACGCAAGGCCACCAAAACCACCAAGGCACCCTCGAAGGACATCCGCATCGAGCAGGTACGGTCGCTGGCCAGCTTCATGAATCTGTCCACCCATCGAAACGGCATGCGGGTGGTCTTGTTGTATCCGGCCGAAAGCTTGAATACTGCCTCGGCCAATGCCTTGCTCAAGACCCTGGAAGAACCGCCGCCGCAGACCGTGATATTGCTGGTCTGTCACCGCATCGACCGGTTATTGCCGACCATTCTGTCGCGCTGCCGCAAGTTCGCCATGCCGATGCCGGACCGCGCAGAGGCGCTGGCCTGGCTGCAGGCGCAGGGCGTCAAGGATGCCGATGTCTGGCTGGCCGAGCAGGGTGGCGCGCCGCTGGCGGCACTGGAGCAGGCACAGGCCCAGGTGGGTGAACGGGAGCTGCTCGACGATTTCCTGCAGCATCTGGCCCGGCCCGGACGGGAAACCGCGCTGGCGACCGCCGAACGGCTGCAAAAGGCACCGGTGCCGGCGCTCGTCGCGTGGTTGCAACGATGGTTGTTTGATGTGTTTTCCTGCAAGCTTTCGGGCACAATCCGTTATTACCCGCGCCACCGGAGCCACCTGACGGCCCTGGCGGCACGTGCCGATGTCGGTGACCTGATGGCAGGATTGCAGGCCTTGACGCAACGGCGGGCGGTGGCCGACCATCCGCTGTCGGCCAAGCTGTTCATTGAAGACATGCTGCTGGATTACGCGCGAATTTTTTCTCGAGGTTGACATGGCCGAACTCTCAGGTGGCGTGAATACGGGCGGACCGCCCGGCGTGCGGCCCTCGCGGCCGTCGGTGCTGTCGCTGCCGATCAAGGAAAAAGCCGCGCTGTATGCGGCCTACATGCCGTTCCTGACCAACGGCGGCATCTTCGTGCCGACCTCGAAACCCTACAAGATCGGTGACGAGATCTACCTGATCCTGACCCTGATGGAAGACGCGACCAAATACCCGATCGCCGGCAAGATCGCCTGGATCACACCGGCGGGGGCCAACAACAACAAGGCGCAGGGCATCGGCGTGCATTTCTCCGGTGACGAGAGCGGCGTGCGGGTCAAGTTGCGCATCGAGGAGTTGCTGGGCGCCGCAATCGGCTCGTCGCGGGCGACCCACACGCTGTAGTTTTGTGTAGCATCCTGGCTGGCGCATGCGATCTAAGTACCCACCCAGCCGCTCCGAATGCTTTCGACGACATGCCTGGATTGACGTTTTTCCGCGCTATTTCCCGCACCTTAATCCCTTGGCTTTTTCCATCGATGACTCAATCACGCCCACTGTCGCACCGCCTTGCCCGTCGCGAAGACCTCACTGCCATCGTTGCCATTTACAACAGCACGGTCGCCTCGCGCATGGTGACGGCAGACACAGAAGAAATAACGGTCGCTTCGCGCAATGCCTGGTTCGACGACCACGATCCGCAAAAGCGTCCACTTTGGGTGGTAGAGCAGGATGGCGTGATCCTGGGCTGGCTGTCCTATTCGAATTTTTACGGGCGCCCGGCCTACTCGGGCACGGCAGAACTGTCGATCTACCTGCATGAAGCGCATCGCGGCAAGGGGCTGGGCAAGTATTTTCTGGAGGAGGCGATCCGCCATGCGCCGCAGATCGGTGTGCATACGCTGCTGGGATTCATCTTCGGCCACAACGAACCGAGCCTGAAACTGTTCGAGCGCTTCGGGTTTGCCCGCTGGGCGCACATGCCAGGGGTGGCGACCCTCGATGGTATCGAGCGCGACCTGGATATCCTGGGCAAGCGGGTCGGCTGACAGGGTCCCCGTTGGTCCGAGCAGGGACTCCGACATAGCGCGCCAGGCGATCCCGCTTGGCATGGCAGGCCCGAATCGCTCCGCGTACAATCGAGCCCATGTACATCGACTCCCACTGCCACATCAACTTCCCGGAACTGGCCGTCCGGCTGCCCGAAATTCTCGACAAAATGCGCGACAACCAGGTCACGCATGCCCTGTGCGTGTCGGTCGACCTGCCGGATTTCCCGCAGGTGCTGGCGCTGGCGCAGCAGTATCCTCACATTTTTGCCTCGGTCGGCGTCCATCCCGATTATGTCGACACGCCCGAACCCAGCGTCGAGCAGCTGGTGGCGCTGTCCGATCATCCGAAAGTCGTCGCCATCGGCGAAACCGGCCTCGATTATTTTCGCCTGACCGGCGACCTGGAATGGCAGCGCGAGCGCTTCCGGGTCCATATCCGGGCGTCGCGCGCGACCGGCAAGCCACTCATCATCCATACCCGGGCGGCCGCCGCCGATACCATCAGGATCATGCAGGAGGAGGGCGCGGGTACCGATGCCGGCGGCGCGGGCGGGGTCATGCACTGTTTTACCGAATCGATGGAAGTGGCCGAAGCAGCGATGGCCATGGGTTTCTATATTTCCTTTTCGGGCATCGTCACCTTCAAGAGCGCCAAGGACCTGCAGGCAGTCGCCCGCGCGGTCCCGCTGTCGCACATGCTGATCGAAACCGACTCGCCGTACCTGGCACCGGTTCCGCACCGCGGCAAGATGAACGAGCCGGGTTTGGTGCGCCATGTCGCCGAATTCATCGCACCCATGAAAGGCGTGTCGGTCGAACAGGTCGCGCAAGAGACCACAAATAATTTCTTCAATCTATTCAGAATCTTGCGGGACTGACCGAATGTCATTTATCGATAATTCCAGCGTGTTAAAGTCGATTCGAGAATGGTGCAGGCGGGATCGGCGGATGGCAAGCGTGCTCGCAGCCCTGGCAACATGCTGCGTGATTTTCGGTGCCGGTATGGCAACGCCGGTGCAGGCAGGCGCCTACGACGACTTTTTCTAGGCGGTCGAACTCGACATGGCGCCCACCGTCCAATCGCTGCTGGCGCGCGGCATGGATCCGAACACGATCGATGGCCGCCGGGGCGACCCAGCCCTCATCTTTGCAATACGAAACGGCTCGCCGAAAGCCCTGGCGGTCCTGCTCGAGGCAAAGCAGGTCAATCTGGAAGCGCGCGCACCGAATGGCGACACGGCCTTGATGGTGGCCGCCTACAAGGGTAATCGGGAAGCGGTGGCGGCGTTGCTGGCGAAGGGTGCCGAGCCGAATCGGCCCGGCTGGACCGCCTTGCACTACGCTGCCAGCGTCGGCAACGTCGAGATCGTGCGGATGCTGCTGGAAAAATCGGCCTACATCGACGCCGAAGCACCGAACAAGACCACGCCCCTGATGATGGCTGCCCGCGGTGGCCATACCGACACCATGAAGCTGCTGGTGGAAGAGGGTGCCGACGTCAGCCTGCGCAACAGCCTGGGCATGACGGCGGCTGACTTCGCCCGCAAGTTCGCCGATGTGCGGCACGAAAAACCACAGAATCCCTGGTAAGCACCGCTGTTGCTTCATAAAAACTTCTTCGGTATAGTCGGTCGGATTGCTTCTATGGCAATTTTTTGATCGAAATAACCTGGAGAAGCCATGCTACTGCGATGGACCGTTACAGCCGCCTTCGCGGCATTGGTGGCGCTGCCTGGTAGCGCACAGACTTTCGAAACGCAACTAAAGGCCGGAGCGCAGCTGTCGCGGGATCTGGCATTTCCATCGGAGCCAAAAGAGCTATCGCTGTTCAGCAATCCAGAGATGGCGATTTACAAGCCGGCTGGTACGGGACCGTTTCCGGCCGTCGTGCTCTTGCACAACTGTGGCGGCGTGCGCAGTGAAATCCTGGAATGGGCCAAGCGTTCACTCAACAAGGGCTACGTCGTCTTCGTACTCGACAGTCTTGGACCGCGTGGGCTGAAGTCAAACTGTTACCCGCCGACGACGGTCTACCCATCGCGTGGCGTACGCGATGTATTCCAGGCGCGTGAACATCTGAAAAAATTCCCGTTTGTCGATGCGAACCGGATTGCACTGATCGGTTTTTCATTTGGTGCAACAGTGACCTTAATCGCCAGCAACAGCGAAGGAGCAAACGCGCTGTCGGTGGACGGTGGCCGATTCAACGCTGCCGTTGCGTTTTACCCGATGTGTAATTTCCCGGGGACGCCGAAATATCCTGGATCGTATGAATATCTGCGCCAGACCACGGACAAACCCTTGTTGGTCTTGATGGGCGAAGCCGATAACGAGACGCCGCCATCCGAATGCCTGCCACGACTGGACGCACTCAAGGCAAAGGGTGCTCCGGTCGAGTCGCACCTGTATCCTGCGACCACGCACTGCTGGGATTGCGAATCCAATGGTGGAAAGAGCAAGATCGATTTCCTGGGAAACGCGATTTCGTACCGCTACGATCGCGCTGTCACCGATGATTCAGCGCGTAGAACCTTCGAGTTTCTGGAATCAAAAATGCCGGCGACAAAAAACTGATGAATCGGCGCCTTGCACGCGCCATTGTCCGACTGCTCTGAATCATTCAATACGGGTCAGTGCAGCTTGATGCGCGGATTGCGCACTGCATCGATTGTCTCGGCGCAGACGGCCAGGATGGTGCGGATCAGACCGGTGACGGCCAGCTGATGCTGTTTGTGCAGCGACCAGTACATCAGCTTGGCGATCTTGCCTTCGATGAAAACCGAACCGCTCGAAATCGCGCCCATCAGGGAACCGACCGTCGTGTAATTGCCGAGCGAGACCAGGGAGCCATGATCGCGGTAACGGAATTCCGGCAGTGACTTGCCGCTCAATTGGCGGCTCAAGGATTTCGCCAACAGGGACGCCTGCTGATGTGCCGCCTGAGCCCGTGGTGGCACCAGCGCCGTGCTGTCGAGTTGCGGACAGGCGGCGCAATCGCCCATGGCAAAGATGGCTGGGTCACGGGTCGTCTGCAGGTTCCGGTTGACGATCAGTTGATTGTTGCGGTTGGTTTCCAGGCCGCCAATTTCGCGCAAGAAATCCGGCGCCTTGATGCCGGCCGCCCAGACCACGATGCTGGCCGGTATGAAGGTGTCGCTGGCCATGCGCACCCCCTGGCGGCTCACTTCCACGACTTTTTCATTGACGTGTACATCGATGCCGAGCACACGCAGTTCGTCGGTGACCGATGCCGACAATTTTTCCGGCAGCACCGGCACCAGACGTGGCGCCGCATCGATGATGGCGATCTTCAGATCCTGTCCGGGCGCGCCGTTCGACAGACCGTAACTGGCCCGGATCCGGTTCATCATGTGCAGTTCGGCCGAGAGTTCGACACCGGTGGCGCCACCGCCGATGATGGCGACTTTCAACGCTTCCTTTGCCGTATTGCCGACGGCATGGGCGCGCAGGCAGCTATTGATGATGCGTTGATGAAAACGCTCGGCATCTTCCGGCGTATCGAGCATGATCGCGTTTTCGCGTGCGCCGGGCGTATTGAAATCGTTGGTCTGGCTGCCCAGGGCAATGACCAGCGTGTCGTAACCGATCGATTGCTGCGGCATGACTTCTTCGCCATGCTCGTCGAAGGTCGGACTCAGGTGGATTTCCCGCTTGCTGCGGTCCAGGCCATCCATGCGACCCAGCCGAAAGCGGAAATGGTTGTTGCGCGCGACGGCAAAATATTCGAGTTCGTCGGCATGCGTGTCGAGGGTGCCAGCGGCCACCTGATGCAGCAGCGGTTTCCAGACGTGGGTGCGGGCAGCGTCGATCAGGGTGATGTCGGCCCTGCCACGGCGCCCGAGGCGATTGCCCGTGCGCACCGCCAGCTCAAGTCCACCCGCGCCGCCGCCGACGATCACGATGCGGTGCGTCGCGGTTTGGCCGGTTTCCCGGCTTGCGTGTGGTTTTTCCATTTGCACTGTTGTCTGCATCATCGTCATCCCTTGCCAACCGGTGGGACCATCGGACGGCACAAATTTTTGATCATTGCCAGCGTAGCAGGAACGCTGCCGGGTGCACGGCGTTTGCACAAGCGGTCCTGCCACCCTGGGAGGCAAACTCGCGGTCCAATCTCGAGGGCGAAAAAAAACCCGCTTGCATCGCAGCAGCGGGTTTCTTGGCGAAACCGGTCAATTCGACCATGCACAGAGTGCAATCTGAATCACGACACCTTAGCCTTGGCACGCAGCTCTTGCTGGAACGCTTGCAGCTTCTTCTGTTGCAGCGATTCGGCGATCTGTGGCTTGACTTCTTCCAGGGTCGGCACTTTCGCAGCGCGCACGTCGTCGAGTTTGATGATGTGATAACCGAACTGGGTCTTGACCGGTGTTTCGGTCATCTGGCCTTTTTGCAGGGCTACCATCGCGGTCGAAAATTCCTTGACGAACGAAGCAGGTGAAGCCCAGTCCAGGTCGCCGCCATTGGCAGCCGAGCCGGTGTCTTTCGATTGCTTGGCCAGTTCTTCGAACTTGGCGCCGCCCTTGAGCTTGGTGATGATCGCTTTTGCGTCATCTTCCTTTTCGACCAGGATATGGCGGGCCTTGTATTCCTTGTCGCCGGCCTGCGCCTTGAAGCGGTCGTACTCGGCCTTGATTTCGGCATCGGACACCGGATGCTTCTTCAGGTAGTCCTGTACCAGGGCGCGGATGATGATCGACTGGCGCGCGATCTCGACCTGATTCTTGACATCCGGCGTGGCGCCCAGGCCCTGCTTGTCGGCTTCCTGGATCAGGATTTCACGATTGATCAGCTCTTCCTTGACCATCGCACGCAATTGCGGCGAATCCTGCTGGCCTTGCGTTGCCATTTGCTTGACCATCGCATCGGCGCGCGAGGAAGGAACAGGCTTGCCGTTGACGACGGCCAGGTTTTGGGCCAACACAGGCAACGAAACGGCGGCAAGCAGAATAGCCAGCAAACGAGCGGGTTTTAATGTCATTGTCAAATCCTAAAAGGGAATAAAAGAACCATCTAAATCGGACGGATCGCGTTCTAGCCGATCACTTCGGAGGGCGCCAGCGCGATGATTGTCAACGCGTGGATTTCGGAACGCATCATGTCAGCTAGGCAATCATACACGAGTCGATGCCGAGCCACCCTGTTGCAGCCCTCAAAACGGCTCGACACCAACCGCAACCGGTAATGACCACCGCCGGAGGCAGCGCCGGCATGACCCGCATGCTGCGCGGATTCATCCTCGAGAAGACATTCAACTGGTAAAAAAGTTGCATCCAGGCGCGAAATGATTTGCTTTTCGCGTTCGCTGACGACGGCGTTCATGGTGCGTCCTTCAGGTATTTCGACAGGAAGACGGTCTGGCCCACCACGAACAGCAACATCAGCCCGGTGCCGCCAAACAATTTGAAATTGACCCAGGTCGCGGTCGGGAAATTGAAGGCCACGATCAAATTAAGCACTCCCATGAAGGCAAAGAATGCGGCCCACGCCAGGTTCAGGCGCAGCCAGACCGGTTCCGGCAAGGCCATTTGATGGCCCAGCATGTTGCGGATGATATTTTTCTTCAATCCCAGTTGCGCGATCAGCAAACCGGCGGTGAAGCACCAATACAGCACCGTCGGCTTCCACTTGATGAAGGTATCGGAGTGGAAATAGATGGTCGCGCCACCAAAGACGGTGATGATGCCGAGCGACATCCACAGCATGCCATCGACCTTTTTCCGGCGCGCCAGCAGATAGCCGATCTGGCACAGCGTCGCTACGATCGCCACGGCCGTCGCCAGGATGATCGGCGCCTGGTCCACGGCAATCACGCCATTGCCCGAAATTAGACCCGACAGGTATTGCTGCACCACTGACTGCGCGGCGGCGGCATGTCCCTCGCCCCATTTGAAGACGATGAAAAAGAGAATGACCGGGAACAGGTCGAACAGGAACTTCATGGCGGCGTGCCGGTGCCGGTACCGGTTTCGCCATCCGGGTCGAAGCGCAACGAGGCGCCGTTGATGCAGTAGCGCAGCCCGGTCGGTTTCGGACCGTCA
>JAYUWF010000020.1:0-7872 GCA_043753685.1 Herminiimonas sp. | reverse complement strand
GCGCGTATTGCCGGGTTTCGGCAAACGGCGCCTCGTCCGGCGTCAGGGCGCCGTAGACTTCATCGGTGGACACATGCAGGAAACGGAAGGCGGTCTTTTCGTCGCCTTCGAGCTTCGACCAGTAACCGCGCGCCGCTTCGAGCAGGCTGAAGGTGCCGTTGACATTGGTCTGGATGAAGGCGGCCGGACCGTGGATCGAGCGATCGACATGGCTTTCGGCAGCGAAGTGGACGATCGCGCGCGGCCGATGGCGTGTCATCAGTTCGGCCATGGCGGCGTTGTCGCAGATGTCGGCCTTGACGAACACATGACGCGCATCCTCGCGCAGGCTCAGCAGGTTGTTCAGGTTGCCGGCATAGGTCAGATTGTCGACATTGACCACGCCCTCCTCGGACTGGGCCAGCCAGTCGATGACGAAATTCGATCCGATGAAACCTGCTCCGCCCGTCACCAATATCATGTCGTTCTCTTTCCAAACAGCCCGGGCACGGAAGTCCGCCCGCCGCCATTCTACTGTAGTGTTATTTAAATGTTAATTTAAATGCCCGTCATGCGGCCGTGTGAAACCAGGTTTTCAGCAACAAGATCGGCCGGCCATGCACTGAAGGCAATCCTGCCCGCAGTGTAATCGGGTTCAGGTCGTTCCCTTTGCCCCGGCGCAGGCCGACACAAGAATTTACATCCAGGCGCGGCGCGCGATTTTATTGAAAGCAAAGCCTCCAGCGCAGTACATCCGCTGTAGTACCTTAGCTGCAGCACCTCAGCTGTAGCACCTCAGCTGTAGTACCTCAGCTGTAGTAGCTCAGCTGTAGTAGCTCCGCTGTAGTACGTCAAAAATAGTACGTCAGCATGGTCTGCAGCATACGGCGCTGTGGCAGCGCGCCGAATTCGCTCAGGCCGTCGCCGCCGTTGTGCTGCAGCTGCAATGACAGGTCGACATGCTGGAAGTGATAGCGCGCCTCGATCCAGTTGAGCCGGCTGCGGTCCTGCAGATTCAGGTGGACCAGTGCCTTCAGATCCAGGCGGCTGACCAGCGCATCCTGCCAGGTGCCGTACAGGAAAACCGCGCTGCGGGTCGGCAATTCCAGCAGATCCTGCACGCGCGCGCCGTAGCCCGCGTAACCGGCCGGGGCGCCCTTGCCGAGCGCCGCCCATTGCGACTTGCTCAGTCCGGCGCCGTTGTAGTCGAATTCGGCCGTCAGCGAAACCTTGGCCGCGCTGGTGTAGGTCAGGCCGGTCGCAAGGCGCTGCCGGAACCGGTCGTCGCCCGATGCACCGGAAAAATCATCGTAGAGCGAACGGCTCTTGCCGCCCGACCATTCGAAGAAGGCAACGCTGGACTGATCGAGCAAGGTGGTGAGGTTGGCGCCGACTTGCACCGATTGCCCGGCGCCGCCGTAGGCCAGCAATTGCGGATTGAAATTTTCCGAAAACTGCCGGCTCGCCGCCAGCAGCCAGCGACCGCGGTTGTTGGTCGCACCGAAATCCGGACTGAACGCAGCCGCGCTGGGCGTGCGTTCGATCTTCGGCGCATACAGCGCCGTCAGGGAGCCGCTCGGCAGCAGCGTCTGGCCGCGCACCATGACGGTACCGAGCCGGTTCTCGCGCAAGCTATTAGGGTCGAGCGAGACCACCGACCGGATCGCGCCGGTGCGGAAATAATCGGTCGGATTGTAGCCATAGCCGACGCCGTACCGGGCATTGACGCGCCCCACATCCAGGATCGTACCGCCTTCCGGACGCCAGCTCACATAAGCTTCCTTCAGGGTGTTGACGGTCGTGTCGGGGCCGTCGCCGGAGCTCAGGGTGCGGTCCAGCCGGTCGCCGAAAATCAGGCGCCAGCCCGGCGCCAGGACACCGTCATAGAAGACATCGAGCGAGAGCCGGCCGGATTGATAGCCGGGCAGTCCGTAGCGTTGTTCGGTGCGGCCGACGGCGGCTTCGGTCGTCACGCGCCAGGCACTGTTGCTGCGCGCCGTCACGGGTGCGGCATCGGCCAGGGACAGGGCGGCATCATCGTTGGCGTCCGCCGCCAGGGTCGTGGCCGCAGCCGAACCGAGCAACACGAAAAGGGAAACGGTCAGGATGCGCAAAGGCTACTCCGGTTGAAAACGAGGAAGATAATCGCGCTGCAGCCATGCCTCCGGCACGTCCCGCCACGCATAGTCGGCATACCGCATCACGGTCACCCATTGCGGGTCGAGGCCGTCGATGATCACGGATTCAGTCGGCCGCTCGACGCCGAGCTGTTTCTGATAGCGGCGGTAATAGACCGTCTTCAACAAGCGTCCGCTTTCGGTATAGAAGCGCGCCTTGATCGGACGGCTGTTGGCCTGGTCGACCCACATCTCGATGCTGCGGTAGGTGACGTCCGGCGCGGTGGCGGTCAGCGCCAGCTTGTAGCTGCGCCGGTTCTGCCGCTCGCCGTCGAGCATGTCTTCCTCGGCGATGATTTCGGCGTGATAATCCTTGGCCAGGTTGACGGTGACGACGTCGCCGTTGGACGCCTGCCCCAGCAGGCGCTGTTGCGGCGACAAGCGGACGCTGGCGCCGCTGCCGGGATCGAAGAACCAGAGATCGTTGCCGTTCTTGAGCATCAGCTTGCCGCTTTCGCGGGCCGGCGCGACGAACCGCATCAGGCTGCGGAACTGCCCGCCGTTCGGATCGGCGCGCGAATAGATGGCCAGCGTGTCGCTCTCGATCTGCTTGCCGGCGTGGTACTCGATCAAGGTCACGGTCAGCCCGAACGATTTGTCGGGATTGCGGATGGCATCGCTGGCGGCCAGGATCGCCTGGGCATTGGGTGCGGCTTGCGCAGTGGCAGCAAGCACCAGTGCCGACAGCAGTCCCGACAGGATCGTGGCAAGGGAAAAACGTCGCATTTCAGGTTCCTTCAAAAGCCTGCCGAAACAGGTTCAAACAGCCTGTCAAACATGGCGCAGGGCGTCCACGATATTCATGCGTGCCGCCTGTTGTGCGGGCAACCAGGCCGAGACACCGGCAATCGCGATCAGGCCGAACACGGTGGTGGTCATCAGGAAGACCTCTCCCCAGACCCGCACCGTCAAGGGCACGTCGATGATCCGGCCCGGCGGCGTCCAGGACAGGCCGGAATGATTGATGACGACCGAGCTGATCAGCGCCAGGACCACGCCGAGGACGGCGCCGATCACGCCCAGCATCAGGCCTTCGACGACGAACAGCCGGCGGATCTCGCGCCGGCGCAGGCCGATGGCGCGCAGCGTCCCGATCTCGACCGTGCGCTCGACCACGGCCATGCTCATGGTGTTACCCAACATGAAAATCACGATGGTGCCAATCAGGATCGCGATGAAGCCGAAGATCACATCGAACAGTTGCAGCGTCTGTTCATAGAAAGGATTGAGGGTCTTGAAATCGATGATCGTGAGCCGGTCCTTTTCGGACGATTTCGCGATCGCGGCACGCAGCAACGGTGCGGCTTCTGCCATGGCATAGGTGCTTTTCAACTGCACTTCGATGGCGGTGACCTTCGGCGCACCGGTGCCATAGATCAGTTTTTGCGCCTGCTTCAGGTGCAGCGCGACGAAGATGTCGTCGAGTTCCTTGACCTCCTGCAGTTCGGCCTTGACGACGGTGAGCCGGGCCACGTTCGGTGCGCCGTTGGTATTGGCTGCCAGCAGTTCGATCTGGGGGTTGACGTTTTTGGTCACGCCTTTGGCTGCAGGCGCGGCTTCCAGCAGCGACAAGGCGGCGATATCGTTCGGCAGCGATGCCGCCGGGCCCGGCGCATCCTCGACGGTGCGCTCGCAATTGTCGACGTGCAGCGGCACGCACAGGTCGAGCGCGCGCGCCACGCCGAAACCGATCACCGCCGCGTCCGGCGCGGTGCCGGTCAGCGCCAGGGACGTTCCGTACGGCGGGAAGCCATAGGCGTTCCACTGCCGCATGCGGTTCTGGTCATCAACCAGCACGCCGCTGCCGATCACGGAGCGCGACGCGCCGACGGCGAAATTGCCGGCGATGCCACCCAGTTGCAGGATCGGCGTCACCACCTCGGTGAGTTCGGCCAGGCGCGGATCGGCCTTGATGTTGCGAATCAGGGCAGCATAATCCTCGATGCCGTAGGCGGCAGGATTGCCATTCCCGTACAAGAAATAATTTTTCCGCTGGATCTGGAAATGCCCGGTCTGCGTGATGAAGCCGGTCTCCAGGCCATACGAAATATTGCGCACATAACCGCCGAACATCAGCAGCGAAAATCCGCCGATCATCACGGCCAGCAGGCTGGTCAGCGAGCGGCGCCGGTTTCGCAGCAGGTTGCGCAGGGCGAGCGAGAGCATGTTCATCGGGCCGGCGCCGCCACGTCATCGTTGCGCTTGATGGAGACGACCTTGCCATCCTGGATGAAGATGGCATCGTCGGCTTCGGCAAGCACCATCGGATCGTGCGATGAAAAGATGAAGGATGCGTGGAAGTTCTTTTGCATCTTGCGCATCAGGCCGATGATCATCGTGCCGGTCTTGCTGTCGAGGTTGGCGGTCGGCTCGTCGGCCAGCACCAGCCGCGGTCCGCGCACCAGGGCGCGCGCGATGGCGACCCGCTGGCGCTGCCCGCCCGACAGCTGGCTCGGGCGATTCTGCGCGCGGTCGAGCAGGCCGACCGCTTTCAAGAGGCTCTCGACCCGCTGGCGCCGCTCGGCGATCGGCACGCCCGCCATGATCAGGGGATACTCGACGTTCTCGTAAGCGCTCAGGACCGGCAGGAGGTTAAAGTTCTGGAAAATGAAACCGATGTGCCGCGCACGAAAATCCGACAAGGCATCGTCCGACATGTGCTGCACCGCCTGCCCGGCGACGATGATCTCGCCGCTGTCGGGACGATCGATGCAACCGATCAGATTGAGCAGCGTGGTCTTGCCGCTGCCTGAAGGCCCGGACAACACGGTAAAACGGTCCGGTCGGATCAGCACGTTGACATCCACGAGCGCCGGCACATCGACCGAATCGAGACGATAGATCTTGTTGACGTGGTTCAGGACGACCGGCTCGGTCATGCGGGCCGCTTCGCTGGGTTGAATGGAAGGCGGGTGGTCGGATGGTTCCGTGTTCATAACGGGAAGAAAAAACGTTGACTCCAGACAGTATCATGCTGGCAAGAATTATACGAGGTGGTTCAGCATCTGCGCGACGGCATTGGGCGAGCGCGCCACACCACGACGATCGACTGCTATCCTGTGACACTTCCTCCAGGAACCACCCGACCATGTCCACCTACGCATTCGGCGACCTGCAAGGCTGTCACGCGCGCCTCGATGCCCTGCTTGAAGTGATCGGTCGCAACGATCCCGACCCCGGCCATGCCGAGTATCTTTTCGTCGGCGACATCGTCAATCGCGGCCCGCATTCGCTGGCGGCGCTGCGGCGCATCCGTGCGCTAGGCGACCGTGCGCAGATGGTGCTGGGCAATCACGACCTGCACCTGCTGGCGGCGGCGCACGGCATCCGCAAGCCGGGCCGGCACGATACCCTGCAGCCGATCCTGGAGGCGCCGGACCGCGACGAACTGCTCGACTGGTTGCGCCATCAACCGCTGGCCCTGTGGCGCGAAAACCACTTGATCGTGCATGCCGGCGTGCTGCCGGCATGGACTGCCACGCAGGCGCTGGCGCTGGCCGGCGAAGTCGAGGCCGCCCTGCGCGGAGCGGACTGGATCGATTTCTTGCGCCACATGTACGGCAATCAGCCGGCGCGCTGGGACGAGAGCCTGCAAGGTCATGACCGGTTGCGCTGCATCGTCAACGCCCTTACCCGCATGCGCCTGTGTGCCACCGACGGCAGCATGCTGTTCGATGGCGATGATGGCGTCCTGACAACGCCGGGCGTTGCCTGGTTCGATGTGCCCGGACGGCGCGCCGCCGACGTCACGATCGTCTACGGCCACTGGTCGGCGCGCGGGCTGGAAGTGCGCGACAACCTGATCGGGCTCGACAGCGGTTGTGTCTGGGGTGGGGAGTTGAGTGCGATGCGCCTTGCCGACCGCGCCCTGTTCCAGGTCGCTTGCCCGCAGTATCAGGCGCCGAGTTCCACCGCGTAGCCAAGTGCCGCGGCAATCCGGTCATGGGTGGCCACCGCCAATTCGCGCCGGTAGCTGCCCTCAGTGGCGATCAACGGCAGCACGATGATCTGCGCCAGCACTTGCGGCCCGCGCAGTATCGTCATCAGGCTCTCGCCAAAGGTCGTATCCCCGATGTAATCGACGCCGGCATACAGCGCGCCGGCAGCATCCACATAGCGCAGCGCCAGCGGCTGGATCGGCACGTGCGCGTCGATCGCCGCTTCGAACAGGTTCGCATGGAAGGGCAACAGCGTGCCTTGCGGCGCGGTCGTGCCTTCCGGGAAAAAAGCCACCCGCTCGCCGGCGGCGATACTGGTCACCAGATTCTTGAAGGTCTTGCGCACGTCGCGCCGGCTGCCGCGCGAAATGAAGATGGTGCCGGCTTGCGCGCACAGGTAGCCCAGCAGCGGCCAGTCGCGGATCTCGGATTTTGCGACGAAGCGGCACGGCTGCATCGCATTGATGACGAAGATGTCGAGCCAGGAGACGTGATTGGAGACCACCAGCGCACGCTGGCTGCCGAAGCCGGTGCCGGTGGTGCCCGTGGTGCCGGTGGTACTGACTGCGCCGCCTGCATCCACCACCTCGAAGCGCAACTTGCAGATCGTCAGCAGCTGGCCCGACCAGCGCCGCACATGCGCCTGGCGCGCCGCAGCCGGGACCCGGGGAAACACGACGGCACAGGTGACGAGTCCGCGCAGCAGGTGCAGCGCCACGCGCGTCAGACGCCAAACGATCATGCCGACTTGACCTCGGTCCCGGCCTCGGTTCTGGTCGCGGTCCTGGCCTGGTTCCTGGCTTGTGTTGAGGCCAGGCTCCGGTCCTCAGCGCGCATAGGCAAGGTGGCCACCGACGATCGTCATGCGCACCTGTGCCTGCAGCTCATAGCCCAGAAACGGCGTGTGCTTGCCCTGGCTGGCCAGCGACGCTGCATTCACGGTCCAACGCGCCGCCGGATCGAACAGGCACAGATCGGCCGCGCAGCCCACGTCGAGCCGGCCCGAAGCCAATCCGACCACCCGCGCCGGATCGGCCGTGATCTTGGCGATCGCCCGGCTGATCGCGCTGGCGTTGCCGCCGGCGGCCGGGTTCTCCTGGGCCCACTTCAGCGCCAGCGACAGCAGCAATTCCAGTCCAGTCGCGCCGGGTGATGCCTCGCCGAACGGCAGCAGTTTCTCGTCGTCGTCGACCGGCGTGTGGTCGGAGCAGATGGCGTCGATGGTGCCGTCGGCCAGGGCGCGGCAGATCGCCTCCCGATCGCGCTGTGCGCGCAGCGGCGGCGCAAGGCGGGCATTGGCATCGAAAAAGCCGATATCCATGTCGGTCAGGTGCACGTGATGCGCGCCGACGTCGCAGGTCACCGGCAGTTTTTCCTTCTTGGCGGCGCGGATCAGTTCGAGTCCGGCCGCCGACGAAATCCGGCACAGATGCACCCGTGCGCCGGTGTTGCGCACCAGCTCGAAGATCGTGTGCAGCGCAATCGTCTCGGCCATCACCGGTACGCCCGACAGGCCCAGGCGCGACGCCATCGGCCCGCTGTGGGCGATGCCGCCCGCGCCGAGATGTGGATCCTGCGGCCGCAGCCACACCGTGTAGCCGAAGGTCTGCGCATATTGCAAGGCGCGAAACAGCACCGTGGTGTCGAAGATCGGCGCGTCGGCCTGTGAAAAACCGACACAGCCGGCCTCGGTCAGCTCGGCCATTTCGGTCAGCGCCTTGCCTTTCAGGCCGACCGTCAATGCGCCCAGCGGATAGACGTGCGCCTGGTTCAGTTTT
>JAYUWF010000019.1:0-2557 GCA_043753685.1 Herminiimonas sp. | reverse complement strand
AGCGCAGGCCAGTCGTGGTTATTCCTTGTACTGCCAGTTGCGCCACGCCGCCAGCACCGCATTCGGATATTCGAGCCGACCGCGGCTGCCGTTGTAGCGGCCGAGTGCCAGGAACAGGTCGCCATTTTCCATGTCCAGGTACAAGCGCAGGATGGAACAACCGTAGCGCAGGTTCGACTGCATGTGAAACAGCTTGTTCGGCTGGCCGTCGCCGATGACCCGGGTCCAGAACGGCATGACCTGCATGTAGCCGCGCGCGCCGACCGGCGACACGGCATACTTGCGAAATGCCGATTCGACCTGGATCAATCCCATCACCATCCCGGGATCAAGTCCGGCACGGCGTGATTCGTACCAGGCGGTCTTCAGAAATTCCATCCTGACCTGCACGTCGGGCAGCTTCTTCTTGAGCCGTTCCGACATTTCACCGAGCCATTTCAAGTACTTGATCCGGTCCTCGATATCGACATTGCGCTGCACCGGCGGCCGGGCGTCGGTGATCGATCGCGCCAGTGCGATGCGCACCGAATCGGCCAGCGCTTCTTCCTTCTGGTTGCCGGCGCTGGCTTGATGCAGTCCGCCCGCACCGAGCGCGACCGTCAGCAGCAGGCCGCGGCCCCATGCATTCGGACGATGCCGCATGCCGGACGCCCCCCTCACGCGGTCAATTGCGTCCGCACGAACGCTGTCATGTCGGCGATCGCCACGCCCGTTGCTGCAGCATCGCGCCGACCCTGGTATTCGAGCTTGCCTTCCTTGATGCCGCGCTCGCCGATGACGACCCGGTGCGGCACGCCGATCAACTCCCAATCGGCGAACATCGCGCCCGGCCGCTCGCCACGATCGTCGAGAATGACGTCGACACCAGCCGCCTGCAGCTCTGCATACAAACGATCGGTCTCGCTCTTGACCGACTCGCTGCGGTCATAACCCATCGGGCACAGCACCACTTCGAACGGTGCGATCGAGGTCGGCCAGATGATGCCGCGCTCGTCGAAATTCTGTTCGATCGCCGCGCCCAGGATACGCGTCACGCCAATGCCGTAACAGCCCATCTGCAGCAGTTGCGGCTTGCCATTCTCGTCCAGATAGGTGGCTTTCATGTCTTCCGAATAGCGGGTGCCGAGCTGGAACACATGGCCGACTTCGATGCCGCGCTGGATGGCGAGCATGCCCTTGCCGTCCGGCGAAGGATCGCCCGCCACGACATTGCGCAGATCGAAGACAGTCTGGAGTGGCAAATCGCGTCCCCAGTTCACACCGGTGTAGTGAAAATCGGCTTCGTTGGCACCACAGACAAAGTCGCTCATGGCGGCCACGCTGCGGTCAATGACGATATTGACCGGTTTCAGCAAGCCGATCGGACCAAGATACCCGGGCCTGGTGCCGAAGTGCTCAACGATCTCGGCTTCGGTGGAAAACCGGAAATTGGCCATGCCCGGCACCTTGGCTGCCTTGACTTCGTTGAGATCATGGTCGCCGCGCAGCAGCAGCAGCCAGACCGATTTCTCCGCAGCTGCAGCCGGCTTGCCATCCTTGGCCTCTTCCGGCTCGACCGTCAGCACCAGCGACTTCACGGTCTGCGACAGCGGCAGACCGAGCAGCGCAGCGACATCGGCACAGGTCGACTTGCCTGGCGTGGGCGTCTTGGCGAGCGGCTGTGTCGGCGCTGCGGCGGTCGTCGCCGGCGCCAGTGCCTCGGCCGCTTCCATGTTGGCGGCATAGTCCGAACTCGGACAAAAGACGATCGCGTCTTCACCGGTGTCGGCAATCACGTGGAATTCGTGCGAGCCGGAGCCGCCGATGGCGCCATTATCGGCCGCCACCGGGCGGAACTGCAGGCCGAAGCGGTCGAAGATACGAATGTAGGCGTCGTACATGATCTGGTACGACTGTTTCAGGCCGGCGACATCGCGATCGAAGGAATACGCATCCTTCATGGTGAATTCACGTCCGCGCATCAAGCCGAAGCGCGGCCGGCGCTCATCGCGGAACTTGGTCTGGATATGATAAAAATTGATCGGCAGCTGGCGGTACGAGCGCAATTCGGTGCGGGCGATATCGGTGACGACTTCTTCCGAAGTCGGCTGGATGATGAAGTCGCGCCCGTGCCGGTCCTTCACCCGCATCAGTTCGGCGCCGTATTTTTGCCAGCGGCCGGTCTCTTGCCAGAATTCGGCCGGCTGCACCACCGGCATCAGCAGCTCGATCGCGCCGGCGCGATTCATCTCTTCGCGCACGATCGCTTCGACCTTGCGGATGACCCGCAAGCCCATCGGCATGTAGGTATAGATACCGGAGCCGAGGCGCTTGATCATCCCGGCTCGCATCATCAGTTTGTGACTGACGATTTCAGCGTCCGAAGGGGCTTCCTTGAGGGTGGCGATAAAAAAACGTGAGGCGCGCATGCGTAAGCTTCTTTTTAAAAAGTCAGGGTTATAATCAACTCAATTTTAAAGGATTAGCTGGCTGATGCACCCACTCATCGCACATTTGGTTTGCTCATTACTGCACGCTTTACGGATACCGGTCCTGCGCGACGCCGGCATCCGCACTG
>JAYUWF010000018.1:0-7890 GCA_043753685.1 Herminiimonas sp. | reverse complement strand
TCACACAAGTCAAACGACCCGGAGCGCAAGCTTTGCTCCAGAACCAGTTGAACAACCAGCTTCAGTTCACTGCCTCGATTGCCGAGCGCGACAGTCTTCGTTATACACCGGCGGGCATACCGATGGTGTCGGCAAGATTGCAGCATCAATCGAAGCAGATGGAAGCAGGAATCGAACGGTTGGTCGAGTTGGATATCGCCGCGCTGGCCGCTGGCGAAATCTCGGGGCGGTTCAGCCAGGCGGCGTTGGGCGGAACCTTTCACTTCACCGGTTTTCTGGCGCGCAGGAATCGCAACAGCAAGGGTCTGGTGTTTCACATTATTGACTTCGACATCGCTGATTTCGAGATCGCAGATTTCGACTCAACCACAATCTAGACATTTCATATCTACAGGAGCCTCACATGGCATTCGGTAAAAAGTTCGACAAGAACAAACTCAAGCTCAAAGAAAAACGCAAGCAACAAAATCCTCTGTTCAAGCGCAAGAAATTCTGCCGCTTCACCGCAGCGCACGTCGAGCAGGTCGACTACAAGGATGTCGACACACTGAAGGATTTTGTTCAGGAAAACGGCAAGATCATGCCAGCCCGTCTGACCGGCACCAAGGCGCATTATCAGCGCCAGGTCGATACCGCCATCAAGCGCGCACGCTTCCTCGCGCTGTTGCCGTACACCGATCTGCACACCGCTTAATTGACGGCACCAGGAGAAAAACATGCAAGTCATTCTGTTAGATAAAGTCGTCAACCTCGGCAACCTCGGCGAAGTCGTCAAGGTCAAGGACGGTTACGCCCGTAACTTCCTGATTCCACAAAAGATGGCCCGTCGCGCGACCACTTCCGCCGTCGCTGAATTCGAAGCCAAGCGCGCCGAGCTGGAAAAAGCCGCTGCCGCCAAGCTGGCCGCGTCGCAAGCCACCGGTGAGAAACTGGCCGGCCTGACCGTCCAGATTTCGCAGAAAGCCGGCGTCGATGGCCGTCTGTTCGGTTCGGTCACCAACTTCGACATCGCCGAAGCGCTGACCAAGCAGGGCTTCCCTGTCGAAAAGTCGCAGATCCGCATGCCGCAGGGCCCGCTGAAAACCGTCGGTGACCATCCTGTGTCGGTTGCACTGCACACCGACGTGGTCGTCGAGATCACGGTTTCGGTGTTGGGCGAGCACGTCTAAGAAGCATCCAGGGCAGCTGCAATGCAGCTGCCGAAAAGTGCGTGCAGCAATCCTGCATGCCTTGACAAAATGCCGGGCTTGCCCGGTATTTTGTCGTCTGAGGCAGGGGTCAGTGCGATCCTGCACCCATCCTTCGCGCCATGCTGCCGCACGGCCGATTCGCCCGCGCAAGTTCCCGCATTCGATCGCATTAAATTCACGTCAGCAACGGCGAGGGCTGGTATCGAGCAGGTATAATCCGGCCCATGAATACCCGTGCCGATCCCCAGCTTGACTCCCTGCGCGTACCACCGCACTCGATCGAAGCGGAGCAATCCGTCCTCGGTGGATTGCTGCTGGACAACGCGGCCTGGGACAGGATTGCCGATTTCGTGCATCAGGACGATTTTTACCGTTACGACCACCGGGTAATTTTTCAGCACATCGTCAAGCTGATCAACAACTCGCGCCCGGCCGACGTCATTACCGTCTATGAATCGCTAAGCAGTACCGGCAAAGCCGAAGAAGTCGGCGGCTTGTCGTATCTGAATGCCCTGGCGCAGAATACGCCGTCAGCTGCCAACATCCGTCGCTATGCGGAAATCGTGCGCGACCGCGGCGTGTTGCGCAAGCTCATCACGGTGTCAGATGAGATTTCCGGCCAGGCCTTCAATCCGCAGGGCAAGGAAGTCAAGCAGATGCTGGACGAAGCCGAGTCGAAGATCTTTGCGATCGCAGAAGAAGGCTCGCGCGGCGCCCAGGGCTTCCAGGAAATCCAGCCCTTGCTGACACAGGTCGTCGAACGCATCGACGAACTCTACAACCGCGAAGGCCAGAATGACATCACCGGCGTACCGACCGGTTTCGTCGATCTGGATCGCATGACTTCCGGCCTGCAGCCGGGTGACCTGGTGATCGTCGCGGGTCGTCCATCAATGGGCAAGACTGCGTTTTCGATCAATATCGGCGAACATGTCGCCATCGAGAGCGGCTTGCCGGTGGCGGTGTTTTCGATGGAAATGGGCGGCACCCAACTTGCAATGCGGATGCTCGGCTCGGTCGGGCGGCTCGATCAGCATCGCTTGCGCACCGGGCGCCTGGCCGACGAAGACTGGCCGCGCCTGACGCATGCGATCCAGAAGATGAACGATGCGCAGCTCTATATCGACGAGACGCCGGCATTGAATTCTATCGAGCTGCGGGCCCGTTCGCGGCGCCTGTCGCGCCAGTGCGGCAAGCTCGGCCTGATCATCATCGATTACCTGCAGCTGATGTCGGCGAATTCTTCCGGTGAAAACCGGGCCACCGAAATTTCGGAAATTTCACGTAGCCTGAAAAGCCTGGCCAAGGAATTGAATTGCCCGGTGATTGCGCTCTCGCAGCTCAACCGCTCGCTCGAGCAGCGGCCAAACAAGCGTCCCGTCATGTCCGATCTGCGCGAATCCGGCGCCATCGAGCAGGATGCCGACGTCATCCTGTTCATCTATCGCGACGAAGTCTACAACCCCGATTCGCAGGACAAGGGTACGGCCGAGATCATCATCGGCAAGCAGCGTAACGGCCCGATCGGCAGTGTCCGCCTGACTTTCCTGGGTCAATATACGAAATTCGATAATTACACCGGCGGTGCCGCGCTGTACCAGGGTGATTGATGCAGGGCCGTTCGCACCAGTGACCGGCGTGAAGCAAATTCAGTTCGAGAAAGTGAAAAATCATGTTTGGACGTTTGATGCCGACCGAAGGCAAATTTTTCGACCAGTTCAACCAGCATGCCGATCTGTGCGTCAAGGGCGCCAAGGAAATGGTCGCGTTGATGACCGATTTCGATGACCTGGAAAAGCGCGTGCATGCGATCGAGAGCATCGAAAAGCAGGCTGATCGCGTCACCCATGCGACGCTCGACATGTTGCACAAGACTTTCATCACGCCGCTCGACCGCGACGACATTCACCAGCTGATCACACGCATGGATGACATCCTCGACCTGATGGAAGATGCGGCCCAGACCGTGTCGCTCTACGACATCAAGGCGATCACGCCGGAAGCCAAGCGGCTGGCCGAGCTGTGCCTGGCCTGTACCGAAAAAGTCCGCGCCGGGGTGGCCCTGTTGCACAACATGGATAACTCGCAGGAAATCCTGGCGATCTGCGCCGAGATCGATCGCCTCGAATCGGATGCCGACCACGTCATGCGCGCGGCCATGTCGAAGCTGTTTCGCGATGAACCGGACGTGCGCAACCTGATCAAGCTGAAGGCGATCTACGAAATCCTGGAAACCGTGACCGATCGTTGCGAAGACGTCGCCAACATCATCGAAGGCATCATCGTCGAGAACGCCTGAGCATCCGTTGCGCTGTGGCGCGGACCGCCATTCGCACGGATGGCGACCCCAGCGCTGCGCATGGAGCACCGATCGCGATGGGAAACGTGCACCGGGCTGCGTTTCGACACTTGCCATAAAACTATAAAAAGATATTTCATGCAAACATTGCACATCAGTCTGTACACGCTGGCTTTCTTGATCGCGCTGGCGCTGGTGTTCGATTTCATGAACGGTTTTCATGATGCGGCGAATGCGATTGCCACCGTCGTCTCAACGGGTGTCCTGAAACCGCAGAATGCGGTGGCCATGGCAGCAGCATTCAACTTCATCGCGATCCTGGTGTTTCAGTTGAAAGTCGCGACCACGGTCGGCAAGGGCACGATCGACCCGCAAGTTGTCGATCATTACGTCGTGTTCGGTGCGCTGGTCGGCGCCATCTTCTGGAATCTGGTGACCTGGTATTACGGCATTCCATCCTCGTCCTCGCACGCCCTGATCGGCGGACTGGTGGGGGCGGCCGTGGCAAAGGCCGGCACCGGCTCGCTGATTTCATCCGGCCTGATCAAGACCATTGCCTTCATCGTGCTGTCGCCGCTGCTCGGCTTCATATTCGGCTCGATCATGATGGTGCTGGTGTCATGGTTCTTCGTGCGCTCGACGCCTCGCCGGGTCGACAAGTGGTTCCGCCGTGCGCAGTTGGTGTCGGCCTCGATGTACAGCCTCGGCCACGGCGGCAACGACGCGCAAAAGACCATGGGCATCATCTGGATGCTGTTGCTGGCATCCGGCTACGTCGGTGAGCACGACGGCCTGCCGATCTGGGTCATCATCAGCTGTTACACCGCCATCAGCTTAGGCACCCTGTTCGGCGGCTGGCGCATCGTCAAGACCATGGGGCAACGCATCACCAAGCTGCGTCCGGTCGGCGGCTTCTGCGCCGAAACCGGGGGCGCCATCACGCTGTTCATGGCGACCTGGCTGGGGGTGCCGGTATCGACCACCCATACGATTACCGGCGCCATCGTCGGCGTCGGCTCGGCGCGCAAGACCTCGGCAGTGCGCTGGGGTGTGGCGGGCAACATCGTCTGGGCCTGGATCTTCACCATTCCCGCGTCGGCCTTCGTGGCGGCCATTGCCTGGTGGATCGGTACCAAGATCCTGTAGGAAGCAGTCCTGTAAGAAGCAATCCTGTAAGCAGCAGTCCTGTAAGCGCAGAAGTGCTGCTGGCCTGGCGTAGCGACCGGTAGCCACTGGCAATCACTGAGGCTATCGCTGGCCAATCGACGGTTGATCGATCTCATCCGCTAGATAGGTTGGTTGGCGTACACAGATGCTGCAATTGCGGGCGCACCATGAGGGTCGTCCAACGCAAGCAGAAAGAATCACATCATGTCGCACAATCACGTCGTCGCATGGATCGACCATGCCGAAGCCCACATCATCCATTTCAATCCCGAAGCGCCGGAAAGTGAATCCGTCAAGGTGACATCGACCTACGCGCATGGCCACAACAAGGCGGGCGTCGACAAGGCCGTCAACCCGGGCGACGCCGTGCATTACTTCGATGCCGTCGCCGACGCCGTCAAGGATGCGACGGAAATCCTGGTGGTTGGTCCCGGTATGGAAAAGCTGGCGATGATGAAGCATCTGATGAAGCATCAACATCTGGTGGCCGACAAGGTTGTCAGCGTCGGGACGGTCGATCATCCGAACGATGCGCAGCTGCTGGCCTACGCGCGCAAGTATTTTGACAAGACAGCCAAGTAAGAGCGGACACGAAAAAGCCGCCACGCGGCGGCTCGAGAAACCACGCCGGCAGTGCAGTGCAGTCCGAATTGCTTCGGACCGCGCGGCACTGCCGTTGCGCTTTCTACAGCACTTCGCTGGCGTGATCCGCCAACCGTGAACGCTCGCCGCGCGCCAGCGTCACGTGCCCACTGTGCGCCCATCCCTTGAAGCGATCTACCACGTACGTCAGTCCGCTCGAGCCTTCGGTCAGGTACGGCGTGTCGATCTGCGCGATGTTACCCAGGCAAATGATCTTGGTGCCGGGACCGGCGCGGGTGACCAGTGTCTTGATCTGTTTCGGCGTCAGGTTCTGCGCTTCATCGACGATCAGGAACTTGTTGACGAAGGTGCGGCCGCGCATGAAATTGAGCGACTTGATCTTGATCTTCGAGCGGATCAGATCCTGGGTCGCGGCGCGGCCCCATTCGCCGGCATCCGAATCCGACTTGTTCAGGACTTCCAGGTTGTCGTCGAAGGCGCCCATCCACGGCGACATCTTTTCTTCTTCCGTGCCGGGCAAGAAGCCGATGTCTTCGCCGACCGGCACCGTCACGCGGGTGACGATGATTTCATTGTAGGTCTTGGTCTCCAGTACCTGGGCCAGGCCGGCCGCCAGCGCCAGCAGGGTCTTGCCGGTACCGGCCTGGCCGAGCAGCGTGACGAAATCGCATTCCGGATCCATCAGCAGATTCAACGCAAAGTTCTGCTCGCGGTTGCGTGCAGTGATGCCCCAGACGCTGTTCTTGACATGGGCGTAGTCGCGCAAGGTGCGAATGACGGCGGTCTTGCCGTTGATCTGCGTGACATGACCATAGAACGCGGTTTCGCCATTTTTCGGTTCCATGAAGACGAACTGGTTGACCAGCATCGCCGGCACCACCGGACCGCTGAGGCGATAGTAGGTATAGCCGGTTCCATGCTTGTTTTCCTGCCACGACTCCATGCCCTTGGCATGTTTGTTCCAGAAATCATCCGGCAATTGCATGATGCCGGAGTAGAGCAGGTCGGTATCTTCCAGTACGTGGTCGTTGAAATATTCTTCGGCCGGCAAACCCATCGCACGCGCCTTGATGCGCATGTTGATGTCTTTCGACACCAGCACGATGGCACGCCCGGGGTATTGTTCTTCCAGCGCGCGCACCACGCCCAGGATCTGGTTGTCGGCCTTGCCTTCGGGCAGACCCTCGGGCAGCGTGATGTTGGCGAGCCGAGTCTGGAAGAACAGCCTGCCGCGTGCGTCCTTGTTGCCCAGCTTTGCCAGCGGAATTCCCTGATCGATGGCGAGGTCTTCACTGCCGCTGACCAGCGCGTCGAGCGAGCGCGAAACCTGACGCGCATTGCGGGCCACTTCCGACATGCCTTTCTTGTGATCGTCGAGTTCTTCCAGCGTCATCATCGGCAGATAGACGTCGTGTTCCTCGAAGCGGAACAGCGAAGTCGGGTCATGCATCAGCACATTCGTGTCGAGCACGAACAGCTTGGTTTGGCCGACTTTGTCGGCGCTGCGGCTGGTACTGGACTTGACGCGGGTCTCGATGGCCTTCTGCTTCGTCAGACTAGCCTTGTCGACGCGTGCGACCAGGTCCGGCGCACGCGCGCGCGTCGGCGTCTTGACCTTCGGCGCACTCGGTTCCGGCACACGGACTTCAGGTGACCTCGGCACCGGTTCCAGCAGCGTCAGCGGTTTGACGATCTTCGATTTCTCCGCCACCGGATATTCACGGGGCGAAAGCAATGCAGCAGGTTTGGTCGGTAATTTTGGCAGGGGCATCAGGATCTCGATCTTGAAGGTTGAAGAAATACCACTTAGCGACGAACGGTTGCGGCACGGTCAGGATGGGAACAGCGGTGGGACAGGCGGCAATCCGAGCTGCCGCCGGCAGGAAGAAAAAACGGGTGGGACGCCTCGGGTGGCGCGGACGTGAAAAAGCCGTTTTGGACGGCGCTCGCACCAGTCCAGAAACGGCTTCGAAAAGATGCTGCTGTGATCAATGCTGCTGTAATCAATGGGTCTCGCAACCAGGTTCCGCCAGTGAATTCAAAATAGCAGTTAAGCAACGAATGGCGATGTAATGCCGAAACAGTCAAATGGTTGATCCGCTGACCTCGCTTGAAGTGTTGGTTCAGACTATTGCGCACAGTAGTGCGGCGGGTTGTGCACAGTGTAGCGCGATTGCCGTGACGCTGTGCGCTACCGACGGTTTTCAGGTCATCGTCTGCACAAATGCCAGCACATCGTCTACATGGCCAGGCACCTTCAGTCCACGCCATTCTTTCACCAATTTACCGTTGCCGTCAATGACAAAGGTAGAGCGCTCGATGCCCCGTACTTTTTTGCCATACATGCTTTTCGTCTTCATCACATCGAAGAGCAGGCAGAGCGTTTCGTCCGGGTCGGAAATCAGTTCGAACTGCATCGCCAGTTTTGCCTTGAAGCTTTCGTGCGAACGCAGCGAGTCGCGGCTGACGCCGAACACCACGGCATTGGCACGTTCGAAGTCGGCATGCAGATCGCGGAAATTGATGCCTTCGGTCGTGCAGCCAGGGGTATTGTCCTTGGGATAAAAATACAGCACCACTGTCTTGTTCCGGTAATCGGTCAGACTGAAGGTACGTCCGCTGGTCATGCTG
>JAYUWF010000017.1:0-2568 GCA_043753685.1 Herminiimonas sp. | reverse complement strand
GGACTGGCCGGCCTGCAAGCGAAGAACGGTGATCTGGAATCCGCGTTGAAAGTGGCCCGTCAGATCCAGAAGCAACGCCCCCGGGAACTCATCGGTTTTGTGCTGGAAGGCGACGTATTGCTGGCGCAGAAGAATGCGCCTGCCGCACAAAAGGCCTACGAACAAGGCATCGCAATTCAGAACTCCGGACCGCTCATGGTCAAGCTGCATCAATCCATGCAGCTGGCGAACAATGCGAAAGCGGCCGACGATCGGCTCCTGCAATGGTTGACCGACAATCCGGCCGATACCGCCGTGCGGATTTATCTGGGCGACAGCTTTCTGTCACGTCGCCAAATCAAGCCTGCGATCGGTCAATACGAAACCGCACTGAAATCGGCGCCGCAGAACATCACGGCCTTGAACAACCTCGCGTATGCCTATCAACTCGAAAAAGATCCGCGCGCGTTGGAGATGGCCGAGAACGCAATGAAAATCGAACCCAACAACCCACGGATCATGGATACGCTGGGCTGGATACTGGTCGAAAAAGGCAACGACGCGCGGGGTCTGGGACTGTTGCAGAAAGCCAGTTCCCTGCTGCCGGACAATGAAGATATTCGGTTTCACTTCGCCGTCGGCCTGAGCAAGTCCGGCGACCAGGCCGGCGCCAAGAAAGAACTCAACGCGTTGATCGCGTCGAAGACTTTCCAGGGCGTTGAAGAGGCCAAGCGGGTCTTGAAAGCGCTGTAAGGTCGATGTCGGCGACAGGACCGTCGTGGCCGGGCGGTCTACGGGCCGCAGCGATCTGGTACGCAGGAAATGATCGCTGCAGTGTCCCGATCGGCGCAATGCCGAAGCAGCGCGCTTGAAATCACTACCGTGGTGCCAGGGGCCGACCGTTCCAGGCGACATGGTCGAGCATGCCCTGTCGGTACGGATGAACCGTTTTCTGGTACAGCTGGACCACCCGCTTGACATACTTCTGGGTCTCCGGATATGGCGGCACGCCGCGGTACTTTTCGACCGTACCCTCGCCGGAATTGTAAGCCGCTGCCACCAGCGCCACGTCTCCCTTGAAGAACGCCAGCAGCCATTGCAGATAGGCGATGCCGCCCTTGATGTTTTCTTCCGGGTCAAACGCGTTCCTGACGCGAAACCGTTGTGCTGTCTCGGGAATCAGTTGCATCAATCCCTGTGCGTTCTTTGGCGAGACTGCCTTGGGATTGAAGCCCGACTCGACCAGAATTACCGCCATGACCAGTTTCGGGTCGATGCCGGATTGCTGCGCCAACTTGTCCACCAGCTTGTAGATCGGTCCCTTGAAATAGGCCTGATCCATGCCTGGCCCGAGGTTTTCGAGCGATTCGAAGCTGAGTTGCGTGTCGCGGTCCGGCAGCAGGCAGCCGGGCAGCGGCGCTCCCAGCGACGACACGGTGTAACGCTGCATCGCCTTGGCGGCGACATGACCGCGGTCGGCCGCCAGTGAAAAGATCTGGGCAGCGATCGCATCGTCGCGCGACACGCCACGTCCGTTGGCATACATCCAGCCGAGCGCATATTGTGCGTCGGCGTCGCCCAGCTTGGCCGCCTTGCAGTACAGCGCGGCGGCACGATGATAATCGCGCGGCACGCCTTCGGCATGCTCGTACTGGGTCGCTTCAGCAACCAGAATCTTGGTAGTGCCGGCCGCCGTTTCGGGCACGACGAGTGACTCGGCAGCAGCCGTGCGCAGCACACCGGCTGCCGCAAGGGCCAGCAGCAATGCGTAACGTCGAATGTGATTTGTCGAAAGCTTCATAATTCCTGGCAGCGGCAAATTACGCCGCATTGTCTTGTGTAGGTCACCTGCCAAAAGCAGCGCCGACCTGAAGTCGATTGCAGCACACGCAGCAATCGTCGCATTCAACCCTGGATCAACCGCGCGCCTTGCAAATCAAGGTTCTCGCAGCGGAGGAGCCCCGGTCAACCCATCGGTACCGAGACGCTTGCTGTGGCGGTTCAGATTGCCGCTCAACTGCGCAATGATTTCCGAGGCTGCATTGATGATCTGACGCGAACCAAACCCGGCCCGGGTCATTTCCTTGTAAAACGACTTCGCCATGATCTTTGCCACCTGATCAGGATTCGGCAGTGCCTCGGCCAGCGATTGCGTGATGCCGCGCGCCGCTTCCTGGATCACTGCCATCTGCGCGAAGCGCGAATTGAGCATCGACTGCAACTGCGCTACCTGGATCGCTTTTCCGATATATAACGCCATCGCTTCCAGCAATTTCAACTCATGCGCATCAAATGGACCGCTCGCATGCCGTCCGCTGATGTTGACGACGCCGACCATCCTTCGATGCAACCGAATCGGCGCGCACATCAGACTGCGACGCTCATCTTCGCTACGGCGGGCACACCCGGCAAATGCGGATTGCCGGATATCGTCGATCCGCAAACCGATGCCGGTCGCCATCACGTGGCCTGCGACCCCCTGATTCTTTCCAACCACTTCCTTGAAGGCCGCTGCCGGCAAACTGCCGGCCGATGCGCAGACATGCAATTGCGGATCGTTGTCGCCATTTTCTTCGAGCAGCATGATTG
>JAYUWF010000016.1:0-2583 GCA_043753685.1 Herminiimonas sp. | reverse complement strand
AGCACGCGGCGGTAATCCTGGATGTCGCCGGTCCGCACCTTCAGCAGATAGTCGAAGCGGCTGGCGATCATATGGCATTCCTCGACCTCGGGCACCGTCAGCACGGCGCGGTTGAAGGCCTGCAAGGCGGCTTCGCGGGTGTCGGACAGGCGGACCTCGACGAAGGCGATATGCGCCTGGCCGATGCGCACCCGGTCCAGACGCGCGGCGTAGCCCCGGATCACGCCGGTATCCTCCAACCGTTTCATCCGCGCCTGCGTCGGGGATTTCGACAGGCCGATGCGGCGGGCAAGTGCGGTGGCCGACAGCCGCCCTTCGGCTGACAATTCCGTCAGGATCGCCTGATCAAAGCGGTCTAGGTCAATCGGCATGGTATGCCCCCTTTTTTCAGGCGATCTGGCTGCAAGGTGCGGCGAATTCAGGACAACAGCCTGCCAAACCTGCGGTATCATGCCCGAAACCGCAGGAGAAGCCGGATGACCGATGCCCAGATGACGAATGCATGGACCGTGATCGACCGTGAAGCACTTGGCGATGAGGCGACCCTGGTGGCGCGGATGATCGCCGAGGCCGGTCTGGACGCCACGGCGCGTGCGCGTATCGTTGCAGCGGGGGCCGATCTGGTGCGGCGCATCCGCGCTTCGGTCAGGCCCGGGTTGATGGAGGTATTTCTGGCCGAATACGGGTTATCGACCGAGGAAGGCATCGCGCTGATGTGTCTGGCCGAGGCGCTGCTGCGCGTGCCCGACGCCGAAACCATGGATGCGCTGATCGAAGATAAGATTGCCCCGTCGGATTGGGGTCGGCATCTGGGGCGGTCGTCGTCCAGTCTGGTCAATGCCTCGACCTGGGCGCTGATGCTGACCGGCAAGGTGCTGGAGGACCGCGAGCCGGGGGTGGTCGGCCATCTGAAAGCGGCGGTCAAGCGGCTGGGCGAGCCGGTGATCCGCAGCGCGGTCGGGCGCGCGATGAAAGAGATGGGGCGCAACTTTGTGCTGGGCGAAACGATCACCGCCGCAATGAAGCGCGCGCGGGAGTTGGAGGCGCAGGGCTACGCTTACAGTTATGACATGCTGGGCGAGGCGGCGCGGACCGAAGGCGACGCGCAGCACTATCACCTAGCCTATTCCGCCGCGATCACGGCGATTGCGCAGGCGGCCAAGGGGCGCGACATTCGCGCCAATCCGGGCATTTCCGTCAAACTGTCGGCGCTGCATCCGCGCTATTCGCGCGCGCAACGCGAACGCGCGATGCTTGAACTGTTGCCGCGCCTGAAAAGCTTGCTGCTACTGGCGAAACAATACGATATCGGCCTGAACATCGACGCCGAAGAAACCGACCGGCTGGAACTGTCGCTGGACTTGATGGAAGCACTCGCGTTCGATCCCGACCTGGCCGGCTTCGACGGCTTGGGCTACGTGGTGCAGGCGTACCAAAAACGCTGCCCGTTCGTGATCGATTATTTGGTCGATCTGGCGCGCCGCAGCGGCCGCAAATTTATGGTGCGGCTGGTCAAAGGCGCTTACTGGGACGCTGAAATCAAGCGGGCGCAAGTCGATGGCATGAGCGGTTACCCGGTATATACCCGCAAGGTGTACACGGATGTTTCCTACCTGGCGTGCGCGCAGCGTTTGCTGACGGCGGCCGATGTGGTTTATCCGCAATTCGCGACCCACAATGCGCTCTCACTCTCCACCATTTACACCTGGGCTCAGGAACAAAACGTCACTGATTACGAATTCCAGTGCCTGCATGGTATGGGTGAAACACTGTACGACCAGGTGGTCGGCAAAGATAATCTGAACCAGCCGTGCCGCATTTACGCACCTGTCGGATCACATGAAACCTTGCTCGCGTATCTGGTGCGCCGCCTGCTGGAAAACGGCGCAAATTCATCATTCGTCAATCAAATTGTGGATGAAAAAGTATCGATCGATTCACTCATTACCGACCCGCTAGCGCTGTCGCAACAATTGGCTGGTACCGCCCATCCAAAGATAGGATTGCCGCTGGAATTGTTTGGCTCTGCGCGCAAAAATTCCGCCGGCGTCGATTTCAACAATGAAAACGTACTGCGTGAAATTAGCGCCGAACTGGGCCAATTTGGCAGTCGTCAATGGCAGGCAGCGCCGCTGCTGGCAGGCGCGGTAGCGGCCATACAGGCACAGGCGATCCTGAATCCGGCCGATCATCGCGATGCCGTCGGCACCGTAATCGAAGCCAATGTTGACGATGTCGAAACCGCATTGACGGCAGCCAACGCGTTTGCGCTGGACTGGCAAACCGTGCCGCCATCCGAGCGCGCCGCTATGTTGTGGTGCGCCGCCAATTTGCTGGAAACACATCATCTCGAACTGATGGCGCTGGCGATCCGCGAAGCCGGTAAATCGTTGCCGAACGCGATTGCCGAAGTGCGCGAAGCGGTTGATTTCCTGCGTTATTACGGCGCCCAGGTTTCCACCAGCGCCAACAGTTTGGCGCTCGGACCGGTCGTCTGCATCAGCCCGTGGAATTTTCCATTGGCAATTTTTATCGGCCAAGTCAGCGCCGCACTTGCGGCTGGTAATGTGGTGCTGGCAAAAG
>JAYUWF010000015.1:0-7951 GCA_043753685.1 Herminiimonas sp. | reverse complement strand
GCGCCCATGATCACCAGAACCGGCACGCCGGCCGCCTTGGCCGCGACCAAGGCCTGCCGCACGTCCTGGCGGGCGTCGGCAGCCGGATCGTAGGGCATTGCTGCGGCCAGCGCGACGGTGGCGAGCAGGGTAGTCAGAAGCATCGGAAGTCGTTGCATGGTGCATCTCCCTGGAGGAAGTGATCGGCTGGCGTTTGTTGTTGCCTTTATCCATGGAACTTAACACGAAATTTTTTCGCCGCCGGCAGTCTTACGTGTCCCGGCGGTTCGTGCAGACGATTGACCGTCGAGGCTGAAACTTCAGAATCGATTGCTTGTCATTCGAATGCAGTCTTTTGAAACAGCAAACTCCAGAACGTCCAATTACCCGGCCAGGAAAAATTCGGGAATGCTGCCGGGCCCGGCAGGATGCGTTGGGTGGACATGCAGACTCTGGTTGCAATGTCTGATCGCCAGACTGACATGCGATGACTTCTTTCTCGACTTTCCCCGGTCGCGGCGGCGCACCGTCAATCGACGACAAGGTCGGTAACCTGATCGACGACGTGACCTGTCGATCGCGGCGCGACCGGTTGTTGCGGCGCGACGTCGCGCAGATGGCGGCAATTTTCGATCAGGCCCAGGTCGGGCTGTCCAAGCCGTCGCTCAACGGTGGTTTCCCGCGCGTTAATAATGAACTCTGCCGCATGCTGGGGCGCTCACGCGAGACGCTCCTGACGCTGGGCGTGCCGGACGTCACGCACCCCGACGATGTCGCCAAGAGCCTGACGGCGGTCGGCGCACTGATCGAGGATGGCATGCCGGTCACGCTCGACAAGCGCTATCGCCGCCCGGATGGCAGCATCGTCTGGGCAAGTAGCAGCATTTCCCGCCTCGATCCGCCGGTCCCGGGTGCACCCTGCTCATTGCTTGCGGTGACGCTCGACATGATCGAACGCACACTGGCCGAGAACATGATCGACAATGCACTGCGCGATCGTCCGCCCGATGGTCCGATCCGCGTGCATGTCGATTCACTGCATCAGCGGATGATCCTGACCGTGCATAACGATGGTGCCGCGATTGCGCCGGATCGGCTCGAATCCGTTTTCCAGGTGTACCGCCGGGCGCTGGCCAGCCGCGATGCTGGGAGCGACCGATCAGCGGCCGAGGTCGGCATGTGCGACGTCCGCAGCGTCGCCGAAAGCCACGGCGGCAGTGTTGGCATCGAAAGCCTGACCGGACGCGGCACAACCTGGATCATCGATCTGCCGATCGATTCCCGACCCTATCGCAATGCGCCCACGATGGGAACAGACCGTTATTAAGCGCATGGTCCGCGCTCTGGACGACGGTCCGGCGCTCATCGCTTGAGGTCTGCAATCACCCGCTCCGAGATTGCCAGCCCGGCGTTTTCCAATGCCGACGCACTGGCGTCGACGTTGGTGACCAGGATCTCGAAATCTGCGAACGTGATGGTTGCAGGCGCGGCTTGCGTCCAGCCTTTTGCCGGTGGGCCCAGGCCCGCAGAGAAAAAGCCCCGATACAGCTGCTGTCGACGGTCCTTGTCGAGCAGCGTTGCAGTGGCCTGCAGCGACGGCACGTAGGCGGAAGCAGGCGTGCCGGCGGTGAAACCGACCATCGTGGGTGCCACTACCAATACCGCGTCGGCGCTCGACTTGATGATTTCGAATGCAACTTTGGCATCCTTGCCATAGATGTCTGGCGGCGCGTCCTCCAGCCTGGTGTCATAGCCTGCCGTTGCGAGGCCGCTGGCAATGCGCTCGGCCATCTTCGAGGACAGTGCAACGCCACGTACCTTGAAGGCGGCGAGAAGTCTCTTTTCCTTGCTGCTCTGGTCGGCTGCCGCAACCAGGCCGCCGATCATGCCGAAGTACATGCCAGGATGTCCCGGATTCTGCACGGTGTAGTTGAGCGGCTCCGGCATGCGAATCACGGCCACTGTCTTGATGCGCGATAGCGTTGCCGCCGGCGCATCCAGCCGCGGTACCGGCCCGACGCAGGCCGCAAGCAATACGATCGAGGACGAAACGGTCAGCAAGCGGACTGCAGAAGTCATGGCGGCTTTCGGAAGGTGGAAGGAAAGGGGTTAAGCGAGGCAGTGTGGCACTGACTGCCTCAGCATTCCTTGTCTTCGAACAGAAAGCCTCAGGCGAGCTGCAGTCGCCGCAGCAGGTTGCTCGGTGTGGCCGGCCAGCCGAACGGGCCGAACCAGACGCCACCGGCAATGGCGCTGGCATTGAGCACGCCATAGACCACGAGCGCTACTGCCTGCGCCGCAAAGACCCCCTGCAAACCGCTACCTGCCTTCAGCGCCAGCCAGCCGCCGACGGCTGCCACCAACAGGCGCGCCACATTGCCCAGCATCGGCCACAAAAGACGTCCCGCGCCTTGCGAGGCAAAAAACAGAATCAGTCCGAGTCCGAAGAAGCCGTACAGCGGACCGACGGTGCGAAGATAGATCGAGCCGGCCGCCAGCATCGCCGGATCGCTGGCAAAGAGGCCGAGCCAGGCATGCGGAAAAAACGCCGCCCACAATCCGATCGCTTCGGTCATTCCAAATGCCATCGCGGCGCCGATCCAGGCTGCGCGCAAGGCCCGCTCGCGCAGTCCGGCGCCGATGCAGGTGCCGACCATGGCGATCAGCGGTGCGCCGAGTCCGAACACCAGCGGCACCAGCAGATACTCCAGCCGGGACGCGGTGCCATAGCCGGCAATCGCCGCCACGCCGAAACCGCCGGCCTGCGCCGTGGCGATCGCAATCACCAGGTTGGTCGCCACGGTCGAGACGGCGCCTACCGCACCGACCCGCAGGATGTCGCGAAACAGTGGCCAGCGGTAAGTCACGCTGCGCACCGCGGGACGCAGCGGGCTGTGGCGCGACCACAGATAGGCGGCCAGGGCGACGGTGCCGCATGCATAAAAAAGCAGCAGCGCAATGGCGCCGCCGGCGATGCCCAGCGGCGGTATCGGTCCCCAGCCAAAGATCAGCAGCGGCGACAACGGTATCAGGAAGATCGTGCCCGCCACCGTGACCTTGGCCGGCACTGCCATGTTGCCGGTGCCGCGGATGATGGCCGAGAGAGAATTGAACAGCCAGATCAGGACCGCGCCGGCAAACACCCAGTTCGAATACGTCAGCGCCGCGGCCAGCGCACCGCCTGTGCCGCCCATCTCCGCATACAGCCAGCGGCCGCCGAGCAGGATCGTCACGCAAAAAACCAGACCGAGCCCGAGGCCGATCACCAGCGCATGCATCACCAGCGCGTCGGCATCCTCGCGCCGACGCGCACCGAGGGCCCGCGCAATCGCCGAAGCGATGGCGCCGCCCATGGCGCCGGCCGACAGCATCGTCATCAGCATCACCACCGGGAACACCAGGGCCATGCCGGCCAGCGCATCGGTACCGAGCTTGCCGACGAAGTAGGTTTCGATCAGGCCGGCGGCGGCCTGCGACACCATCACCAGCACGTTCGGGGCGCCAAGCCGCAGGATGGTCGGCACGATCGGGCCTTCGAGCAGCATGCGCGTGCGCGCATTCATTTCAGGCGAAGGCGCCGTGGCCGCAGTGGCCGCAGTGGCTGCCATGCCTGCAATGGCCGCGGTGGCGTCGTTGGTGGCGATACTGGTCATGGTTGGTCCTTGTGGGCGAGTGCGGCATGAATGAAATCCTTGGCGCCGGCGCGAATTGCCGCCGACAGCTTCGGGTCATCGACGGCGCGCGCCAGCACCAGCGCGCCGAGCATGCAGCTCATGGCGCCAAGAGAATCTTGTTGTTGGCCGGGCGGCAGATACGAAGCCAGCAGGTTGGCCATGTTTTCGATGCCTTGGGTGGCCGCGGCGCGCACTTCCGGCGCCTGCCGTGCCATTTCCGAGCCTAGGGCCGCTACCGGACAACCGCGCTCTGTGGCGGCAACATGGGCGTCGCCCAGGTACATGTCGACGATCGCCTGCATCGAATCCTGCGGCCCGGCCGCTTGCGCGACCCGGTTCAGGCTGGCAGCGCTCTGTGCGCTGGCAGCTTCGGCCGCTTCCACCAGCAGCGCATTGCGCGATTCGAAATGGGCATAGAAGCCGCCGTGCGTCAGGCCGGCCTCCTTCATGATGTCGGCCACCCCCACGCCGTGGTAACCGCTGCGGCGGATGGCGCGGGCTGCGGTCTTGACGATCTTTGCGTGGGTAGTGGCCTTGCGGTCGGATTGGGTCGGCATGCGCGGCGCTCCGGAAGTCACTGAATCAAAATATGACGATCATCATATAACATTCGCAAAAAAAACTGCCGGGAAGGCAGTTTCATGTTCTCAAGGGCCGGATGTTCCGGCCGTGACAGCCGCTACGAAGGGCACCTCAGGCAGTGGTATTGATCGTCTGCCCGAGATTTGGCGGCAGGCGCTGCGGCTGGGGCAGGGCATTGATCAGGGCCATCGCCGATTGCCCGGCCATGTCGTTGGCTTTCTTCAGGACGGCGATCTGCGTGGACTGGTCGGTGCCGTCCGGCGGCAACGCGGCGGCGAGGTTGGCGGCAGTGCTGGAAAGTGCTGAAATCGACATCTCTGTCCTTCGATCGTGCAATCGTCATCGCTGACGTTGCATTTGGGAAATGAGCTCCGATCTTACCAGCAACTCGGACGCAAGAGCGGTCCCTGTCGTTTTTTGCGCAGTTCGATTTCCCGCACGATGATCTGCAGTGGTCGCCAGTCGGGGAACACGTCGGTTCCCCGACCGATCATGCAGCGACCGAACTACGGATCAAGTGATCGAAGGCGCCGAGCGCCGCCTTGGCGCCATCACCGGCTGCGATGATGATCTGCTTGAACGGCACCGTGGTGGCGTCGCCCGCTGCAAACACACCCGGCACCGAGGTCTGGCCGCGCGCATCGACGATGATCTCGCCATGCTTGGACAGCTCGACCACACCCTTCAACCAATCGGTATTCGGAATCAGGCCGATCTGGATGAAGACGCCTTCCAGCTCGACCGTTTGCAATGCCTGCGTGGCGCGGTCTTCGTAGATCAGGCCCGTCACTTTCTGGTCGCCGGTGATTTCGGTGGTCCGGGCATTGGTGATGACGGTGACGTTTTTCAAGCTGTTGAGCTTCTTCTGCAGGACCGCATCGGCGCGCAGCTTGGTATCGAATTCGATCAGCGTCACATGCCCGACCAGACCGGCCAGGTCGATCGCCGCTTCGACGCCCGAATTGCCGCCGCCGACCACCGCCACCCGCTTGCCCTTGAACAGCGGGCCGTCACAGTGCGGACAGTACGCCACACCCTTGTTCTTGAATTCCATTTCGCCGGGCACGTTGATGTTCCTCCAGCGCGCGCCGGTGGTGATGACGACCGACTTGCTTTTCAACGAAGCGCCGCTTTCGAGCTGGATTTCGATCATGTCGCCATCCGGTCCGGCGTTCGGCACCAGCGCTTTCGCACGTTGCAGGTTCATGATGTCGACGTCGTAGCTGCGCACGTGTTCTTCCAGCGCGAAGGCCAGCTTCGGTCCTTCGGTTTCCTTCATCGAGATGAAGTTTTCGATGCCGAGCGTGTCGAGCACCTGGCCGCCGAACCGCTCGGAGGCGACACCGGTGCGGATGCCCTTGCGCGCCGCATACACGGCGGCTGCGGCGCCTGCCGGGCCACCGCCCACGATCAGCATGTCGAACGGTTCCTTGGCATCGATCTTGCGCGCTTCACGCTCCACGCCGCTGGTGTCGAGCTTGGCCAGGATCTCTTCCAGGCTCATGCGGCCCTGGCTGAATTCGGTGCCGTTCAGGTACACGGTCGGCACGGCCATGACCTGGCGTTCCTTGACCTCGTCCTGGAACATCGAGCCATCGATCATGGTGTTGGTGATGCGCGGATTCTGCACCGCCATCAGGTTCAGCGCCTGCACCACGTCCGGGCAGCTGTGGCAAGTCAGCGAAACATAGATCTCGAACTTGTAGTCGCCGTCGAGCCCGCGGATCTGCTCCAGCACGGCTTGCTCGACCTTGGGTGGATAGCCGCCGACCTGTAGCAGTGCCAGGATCAGCGAAGTGAATTCATGCCCCATCGGCAGGCCGGCAAAGCGCGGGCCATGGTTCTCGCTCGGGCGATTCACCGAGAACGAGGGTTTGCGATGATTGTCGTCGCGGCTCTCGGTGACACGCACCAGCGATGAACTGTCGGTGATGTCTTTCAGGAGCGACTGCATGTCCTTCGAATTCTTGCCGTCGTCGAGCGAGGCAACGATTTCGATCGGTTGCGTCGCACGTTCAAGATAACTTTTCAGTTGGGCTTTTGTGCTGTCGTCAAGCATGGCGGACTCGCATTCTTTCTGGATTTAGGAACAAAAAAGCCCGGGATCGGCGACCCCGGGCTCTGGTCACACCGGGGGTCTTAGATCTTGCCGACCAGGTCGAACGATGGCTTCAGGGTTTCCGCGCCTTCGCTCCACTTGGCCGGGCAGACCTCGCCTGGATGGGCAGCGATGTACTGGGCGGCCTTCACGCGGCGCATCAGTTCGCCGGCGTCACGGCCGATGCCGTCGGGATGCACTTCGATGGTCTGGATGCGGCCTTCAGGGTTGATGATGTAGGTGCCGCGCAGCGTCAGGCCGGCAGCGTCGCCTTCTTCGATCAGCACGTCGAAAGCGCGCGCCAGAACGTGGGACGGATCACCGACCAACGGGTATTGCACCTTGCCGACCTGGTCCGACGAATCGTGCCATGCCTTGTGCGTGAAATGGGTGTCGGTGGAGACGCCATAGATCTCGACGCCGAGCTTCTGGAATTCTGCATAACGGTCGGCCAGGTCGCCGAGTTCGGTCGGGCAAACGAATGTGAAGGCAGCCGGGAAAAACACGACGACCGACCACTTGCCCTTGAAGTCTTCGTTCGTGACAGGCACGAATTTGCCGTTTTGATATGCAGTGGCCTTGAACGGTACGATTTCTGTGTTGATGAGTGACATGTCTGGATTCCTTAGAGAAGTAGATTGGAGAAACGATAGGTTAAAGCGATTGGATAATAAAAGATAATTGGAATTTACTATATCAAATATTGGGGCTGGCTATGTCGGCCCGAACATCGGGCGGTGCTGATCTTAGCGCACTGCGTTGCGCCCGGCACGCTCAGCGCAATGCGCCGAAGACCTTGCCGATGATGGCGCTGCCACTGCCGATGGGATCCTTGCGGATCGCCTTTTCTTCTTCGGCGATCATGGTGTACAGACCATCGAGGGCACGCTGGGTGACATAGGTTTCGACCGTTGCCTGTTCCGGCGAGACGGCACCGAGTTTCGACGCCTGTCCCATGACTGCGTTGTACTGACTCGACAGGCCCGACCGGTCAGTGACGGTTTTAACCACTGGCAAGAACTTGACCTTGAGCTGGTCGGTCGTCTTTTGCCGGAAAAAATCTGTCACCGAGGTTTCGCCACCGGTCAGGATATTCTTGGCGTCGGTCAGCGACATGGATTTGACGGCATTGACGAGCAAAGGTTTTGCCATCGGCACGGCTGCCTCGGCGGCATGATTCATCGACACGACCAGGTCGTCGAGCTGCTGGCCGCGGCCGGTCATCTTCAACAGGGGACGGGCTTTTTCCAGGATGCCGGGCAACTGGATTCTTACCTTGTCGTTGTTCAGAAAACCGTTTGCCACGCCGAGCCGGGAGACAGCGGCGCCGGCGCCTTTTTCCAGCGCCGCCTTCAGGCCGGTACTGGTTTCCTGATTCGACAGGTCGCCCAGCGAAAGCGCCATGGCAGTCGTGGTCATCAGGCAAAGCGACAGGGACAGGAATCGAAGAACGGGACGAGGTGACATGGTGGCTCCGGCTGAATGGGCACGAGTGCAAGGGCCGCCGATCGGCAGACGCCCTTAGAACCTATTTCGATAGGCAGGGTCGGCGTGGCAGGAGTGGTTCGTGCGCAGACCAAGGCGTGGCGACGCGGCATGGCGGGCCATGGCAAGGAGC
>JAYUWF010000014.1:0-7965 GCA_043753685.1 Herminiimonas sp. | reverse complement strand
ATCGCTGGACTTGACAGGCTGCAAATACATCTCTGGTGACTGGCTCGCCCATCTGCGAGACTTAAAGCAGTTACAGTCGCTCAATTTGTCGGATTGTGCCACTATCCGCGGAATTGCCCATCTGCACTCCTTGCCCCAGTTGCATTCGTTGGATCTGTCGAAGTGCGACACCCTTAGCGATCGCGAACTCGCCTCTCTGCAGGGCGTGACGCAGTTGAAGTCGTTGAATTTGGCTAATCCCTACAATGCTTCACTAAGCAATCTTGCCCCTCTGCAGAGCTTGACGCAGTTGCAGTCGCTGAATTTGACTGGCTGCGTCAATCTCCGAGTGGACAATCTCGCCCCTCTGCAGAACCTGACGCAGTTGCAGTCGTTAAATTTGACTAAATGCAGCAATATCCGACTGAACGATCTCTCTCCTCTGCAGAGCATGAAGCAGTTGCAGTCGCTGAATCTGAACGGTTGCTATCAACTCAACAGTGCTGGACTCGCCCATCTGCGGGGCTTGCCGCAGTTGAAGTCCCTGAATTTGTCGGAGTGCAAAAACCTCACCGATGAAGGGCTGGTCCATTTACAGGACTTGAAGCAGTTGGAGTTTCTGGATTTGTCGGGGTGTGAACAGATCACCGATTTAAAATTCGTCCCTCCAGATGGCTCGTCGCAGTTGCTGTCACTGAATCTAGCGTCCTGCCGACGCATTACCGATGCCGGGCTCGCCCGCCTGCACGCCTTGACGCGGTTGCAGTCGCTGGATTTGTCGGGTTGCGTCGAGATCACCGATGCTGGGCTTGCCCATCTGAATGGCATGACGCAGTTGCAGTCGTTGAATTTGGCATACTGCTCTGAAGTTTCCAACGCCGGACTTAAACATTTACGGCGCTTGAGGCAGTTGGAGCATTTGAATCTTGAGGGTTACCTTAGACTCTCCAAAGGTGCTTTCTCTGCTTTACGGGACTTGACGCAGTTGCAGTCGCTGACTTATACCGGCCTTAGGTATGACAACCGTAATCTACATTACTGGAAAAGAAACAATCCCTTTCCTCGTCATCTAAGCAAAACTCTCAAACACTGCCATTATGTCAACGCCAGCGTGTGACCATGGTTTGCCGATCGTAGCGTCGCTGCTTTCAGCGTCCCGGCGCCGGGGCTCGCTTGCAGTTCGCCTATCAAACCTGCCTGTGACCGTGGCCTGACATTGAACAGTGCATCGATGGCCTCGGCGCGCTCGTCGGCCGAATCGAATGTACCCTGTATGCCGACTTTGCCCGTGTAGGTAATTCGGCGGATGAAATCGAGCTAGTGCGCTGAGTACGGCCTGAGCAGGCAGTTCGACTCCTTGGGGATGCCGCTCGAGGACAACCTTACGACTTCGGCACCGGCGGGCAAGGCATGCTCCACTGGCGCGGGGACAGGCGCGACGCCCGCAGCCACCAGTTCTTCCTTCCCTGCCCGGTATCGTCGCAATATCGACTGCACCTTCCTCATCGCAGACCACCATATCGATAACAATGAGGTATCAGCGTTCCATTTGCAAAATGCCCCATGCATGACTTTGGCGTTGTCTCAAACATCTTCTTCCCACTGTCGTATCTTTCCCGTTGTAAAACATCAAACTTTTACTATTCCCGTAATGCAACCAATGCGAAAGATACTATCTTTGGAGAAAGCACCTCTTAAGAAACATCGGGCGTTCATGGTTTGGCCGACTCGGTGATTGCAATTTGCAAGAGGCTGCCAACTATTACCAAGACAGTCGCCAACCTCGCCTCCAAACTTGTTTAAGGTCGCGACGTGGCGGCGATTCCCCAGCTTTGCATCCGACGACGGAGTTGTTATGAAAATCCAGACGAAACTGACGATTACTTTCGCAGCACTGGCAAGCATGGTCTTGCTGGTGTCCGCAATTGCACTGAATTCATTGTCCAAAACTGCCGATCACTTCAATCAATATATGAGCGGGAGCAAAGCCCGTAGTGCGATGGCAGAAAAATTTCGACGCGCGGTCGACGAGCGCGCCATTGCAGTCCGTAATCTGGTCCTGGTCACCAAGCAGTCCGATCTCGACATGGAAAAGGTGCTGGTCACGGCCGCTCATGCCCGGGTGGGGGAACACCTCGCCAAGTTGAAGGAACTGTTCGCCAAGGCTACCGACGTGAACGAAAAAGGCCGTCAGATGGTGCTAGAGATGGAAAGGCTCGAATCGAAGTACGCGCCGGTGGCGCTGGCCATCGTCGACGCGGCGCTAGCAAAAAAAACGCAGTTGGCCACAACGATGATGAATGAAGAATGCCGGCCCCTGCTGGCGGCGATCGTCAAGCTGTCGAACGACTACGCGGAAATCGGCGCAGCCCGCTCGATTCAGGTTGCCCATGACGCGGATGCAACCTACGCCACGCAACGAATCGTGCTCAGCGCAGCGTGCCTGCTGGCAGTCTGCTTCGCCGTGACTGCCGGCGTGCTGGTCACGCGCAGCATCACCCGGCCGATCAACACGGCGGTCACCCTGGCTGATGCAGTCGCCAAAGGCGACCTGACCATGCAGATCCAAAACCTGGGCAACGACGAGACGGCAAAACTGCTCACCTCGCTGAAGGCCATGCAGGAAAATCTGTCGCACGTCGTGGCGGATGTGCGTCGGAACGCGGAAAGCGTGGCGACCGGCAGCATGCAAATTGCAGAAGGCAACTTGGATCTCAGCCAACGCACGGAAGAACAGGCATCCGCGCTGGAAGAAACGGCATCCTCGATGGAGGAGCTGGGATCGACCGTGCGCCAGAATGCCGACAATGCCCGGCAGGCCAACCAGCTGGCGTTGAATGCCTCCAAGGTGGCCGTCGAGGGCGGCGTCGTGGTCGGACAGGTGGTCGAGACGATGAAAGGCATCAACGATTCATCGAAGCGGATTGCCGACATCATCAGCGTCATCGATGGCATCGCATTCCAGACCAATATCCTTGCACTGAACGCCGCGGTGGAAGCCGCGCGTGCCGGTGAGCAGGGACGAGGCTTTGCGGTCGTCGCAACGGAAGTGCGCAACCTGGCCCAGCGCAGCGCGGAAGCCGCCAAAGAAATCAAAGGCTTGATCGGCGCGAGCGTCGCGCGGGTCGAGCAAGGCACCGCGCTGGTCGATAAAGCCGGTGACACGATGAACCAGATCGTCGGCGCGATCGGACGCGTGACCGACATCATGGCTGAAATCAGCGCCGCCAGCAGCGAGCAGAGCGCCGGTGTCGGTCAGGTGAGCCAAGCGGTGAACCAGATGGACCAGGCCACGCAGCAAAACGCAGCGCTGGTGGAGCAAAGCGCGGCAGCTGCCGAAAGTCTGCAGGATCAGGCAAAGGCACTTGTAAAATCGGTCTCGGTGTTCATCCTCGGTTCGCAAGCCGGCGTTGACAACGATGTTTCGGCGACAGCTCGCCGCAGTGCCGACCGAGCCAGCAATGTGAGCCGGTTGCCATTCGAGAAGGTGACTGCTCCAAGTCAGCTCACGGCGGTCCCCACTGCAGCGCTAACGTAGACCAATATAGTTGTGCTTGCAACGGCCCCTACCGGAATAGCAAGGTGAGTCGAGGCGGCTTCAGCCCAAAAACAGCTGCTGCAGATCGTTCAGAAAGCGCTGTCCAAGGGCACTCGGTGCGATCGTCTTGTGGTCACGCACCAGCAGGCCTTTTGCCTCAGCAGCGTCGAGCGCGGCTTCGACGCTGCTGATCGGCAGGCCGGTACGCTCGGCAAATTGATTGACTTCGAAGCCGGCCGTCAGCCTCAGGGCGTTGAGCATGAATTCGAATCCGAGTTCGCCGCGCGCGATTTCGGCTTCCTGCTGGATTCCGCTGCCGGCAGCGATTTGCTCCAGATACGATTTCGGTTGCTTGAATCGTGCCTGGCGCACGATCCGGTGCGGGAACGACAGCTTTGAATGGGCACCTGCGCCGATTCCCAGGTAATCCCCGAACTGCCAGTAATTCAGATTGTGCCGCGCCTGCCGGCCGGATTGCGCATAGGCAGAGACCTCGTAGTGACCGTAACCGGCCGCGGCAGTAGCGTCTTCGATCATTTCTTGCATGTCAGCGCTGGCTTCGTCGTCCGGCAACCGTGGCGGGAATTTTGCGAAGTAGGTGTTCGGCTCGAGTGTCAGGTGATACAGCGACAGGTGCGGCGCTGCCGCCGCAATTGCAGTGGCAACATCGACGCGCGCTTGTTCCAGGCTCTGGCCCGGCAAGGCATACATCAGATCGAGATTGAAATTGTCGAAATGACGGTGCGCGATCTCGACGGCCCGATGCGCCTGGTTGTCGTCATGGATCCGCCCCAGCGCCTGCAAATGCTGCGCGTTGAAACTCTGGATACCGATCGAGAGCCGGTTGACGCCACTGGCACGGAAAGACTTGAACTTGTCGGATTCGAAGGTGCCGGGATTGGCTTCCATCGTGATTTCGGCCGCGCCATCCAGCGGCAGCAAGGTGCGGATGTCCGACAGCAGCCGGTCCAGCCCCGCCGCCGACAGCAGGCTCGGCGTGCCGCCGCCGATGAAGACGGTGTAGATCTTGCGGCCCCAGATCAGCGGCAGCGCGCTTTCTAGGTCGGCGCGCAATGCATCGAGGTAGACGTCTTCGGAAAACCCTTCCTTGTTCTCATGCGAATTGAAATCGCAATAGGGACATTTTTTGACGCACCACGGGTAATGTACGTACAGCGAGAGCGGCGGCAAGGCAGTCAGGTTCAACGTGCCGGGCTGAAGATAGGCATTCGCCGCCTGGGCGGCATCTGCGGCCACGACCGGGGCACGCGATACAGTGGATTGCAGCAGCTTGCCGCTGGCATCGACCGGACGGATCGGAATCATTTCAATTTGTCGAAAAGTGCGCGCAGCGCCTGGCCGCGATGCGAATGCAGATTCTTTTCCTGGGCAGTCAGCTCGGCCACGGTGCGGTTCAGCGAAGGCAGCCAGAAATGCGCGTCGTAACCGAATCCACCGGCGCCGCGTGGCGTGTCGATCACTTCGCCATGCCACTGGCCGTCGGCGACCACCGGTTGCGGATCGTCGGCATGCCGCACCAGCACCAGGACACAATAATAATAAGCGGATTTGTCGGCATGCGGCGCCAGTTGCTCGACCAGGAAACGGTTGTTGCGCGCATCCGATTTCGGCTCGCCGGCATAGCGCGCCGAGCGCACGCCGGGCGCGCCGCCCAATGCATTGACGCAGATGCCGGAATCGTCGGCCAGTGCCGGCAGACCGGTGGCGCGCGCGGCGTGACGCGCCTTGGTCAGCGCGTTTTCCAGAAAAGTCAGATATGGTTCCTCGGCTTCGCCGACGTTGAATTCGCCCTGCGGTTTCAATACCAGCCCCAGCGGCGCCAGCAAGGTACCGAACTCGTTGAGCTTGCCGGCATTGTTGGAAGCCAGCACCACTTCGTGCAATTGCATCACTGGATCCCGAGCGCCACTTTTTGCATGCCGATCAGGCTGGCGATGCCGCCTTGCGCCAGGTCGAGCAACGCATTCATGGTGACGCGATCGAATGCGGCGCCTTCGGCTGTCCCCTGCACTTCCACGAAATGCCCGGCATCGGTCATGACCACGTTCATGTCGGTGTCGCAGTTGGAATCTTCAGGATAATCGAGGTCGAGCACCGGCACGCCCTGATACACGCCGACCGAAATCGCGGCGACGAAATGCTGGACCGGCATGGCTGGAATCACCCCCGCCGCCACCAGTTTTGCGAAGGCGTCGTACGCCGCCACCATGGCGCCGGTGATCGATGCGGTGCGCGTGCCGCCATCGGCCTGGATCACGTCGCAATCCAGATGCAGGGTTCGTTCACCAAAAGCTTCCAGATCGAACGCTGCCCTCAGCGAGCGCCCGATCAGGCGCTGGATTTCCTGGGTGCGGCCGGATTGCTTGCCGCGCGCGGCTTCGCGGTCCATGCGGGTATGGGTCGAGCGCGGCAGCATGCCGTATTCCGCCGTCATCCAGCCTTTTCCCTTGCCTTTCAGGAAGCCGGGCACCTTGTCTTCGATGCTGGCGGTGCAGATGACCTTGGTGTCGCCGCATTCGATCAACACCGATCCTTCGGCATGGCGGGTGAAGTCACGGGTGATGCGGATGACGCGCAAGGCGTCGGCGGGCCGGCCGCTCGGACGCTCAGCGGCCATCGTGGTGACTCCCGGCGTTATCCTTTGGACGTGATGCGAGCGGATTTTTCGACGGCGAGGCGAATTTCTTCGATGGTTTTTTCAATTTCACTTTCGTTGAAGGTGTCGGACGCATTGCTCCCGTCCGCCGGGCGGGCCGGATCATGGACGTCGTCGGCATGCTCCAGATCGGCATGGCGTGGCGCCTGGATCGTGGTGGTGACACTGCCGACCGGGAACGCATGGGTCGTAATTGTATTCGATCCAAGGCCGGTGTCGCTGGTCTCCCACATCATCGCCAGTGCGGTCACGTTGTCGCCGTTCTTGCCGCCGATCTCGGTCGCGTTCGTCACCAGTTCGGGCACGGCGCGCACGATGGTGCTGTTGTGCAGGCGGCGCGCCAGTTCATGATCCGGCAGCACCGACCACAATCCATCCGAACACAACAGCATGATGTCGCCGGCCTGCAGGCTGGAACGGCGCGAGAGTTCCACCATCGGATGATTCGGCGCACCCAGGCAATTGAACAGCTTGTTGCGGTCCGGATGCGTGTCGCGTTCCGACGCGTCGGCCTTGCCTTCCGCGATCAGGGTTTCGATGCGCGAATGGTCGCGCGTGCGCGACAGGATCTGCCCGTTGCGCATCCAGTACAGGCGGGAATCGCCGCAGTGCGCCCAGAACGCATTGTTATGCTGGATCAGGCAGGCGACGATGGTGGTGCGCGGTGTTTCCGGCAAATTGTGGGTGGCGCGATAGCGATGGATTTCGCGGTGCGCCGCGAAAAAACTATCTTCCAGAAATTGCTCCGGCTTCTTGACATACGGCGTGGCCAGGCGCTGGAACAGCGAGCCGATGGTCTGCACCGCGATGCTCGCCGCCATCTCGCCCTGGATGTGGCCTCCCATGCCGTCGGCCAGGATCAACAGCAACGCATCGCGCGTAAAGCTGTAGCCCATCCGGTCCTGGTTGTTCTTGCGCCCGCCAATGTGGCTTTCTTGATATACGGAGAATCGCATGATGTCTCGTCGTGAAGGATGGATCGGCGTTGCGGCAAACCAGGATCCGCTCAGCGCGCGTTCTGGTCCTGGATGGTGGTGGCGCTGTTGGTCAGGGTCGGCTTGCCGAAGCTACCGAAGAAGCCGCGCACGCGTCGCGAAACCTGATCGATGACGTCGTTGCTTTCCTTGACCGGCGCCTGCTCGCGCAGTGCCTTTTGCAAGGCAAACACGCTTTGCGGCCGCGCCAGCGGATCGAGCTTCAGGCTCCAGCGGATCACATCGATCAGTTCGGGCGTGTAGATCGCTTCGAGCTTGGCGAAGTGGCCTTCCATCTTGTCGTTCTGATTACGCTGGTCCGCCGCCTGGGGCGGTGCGCCGACCATGCAGGCAAAGATCGAGGCGCCGATGCTGTAGATGTCGGTCCAGGGTCCGAGCGAGGCATTGCGCACGTACAATTCGGGCGCTGCAAAACCCGGCGTGTACATCGGATACAGTTTCGGCAAGTCGGTCTTCAGGGTCTGACGCGCCGCGCCGAAGTCCAGCAGGATCGGCGTGCCGTCGACACGCAGGTAGATGTTGGCCGGCTTCAGGTCTAGGTGCAGCAATTTGTTAGTGTGGACTTCACGTACGCCGTGCATGACCTGGCCGAACATCTTGCGGATGAATCGTTCGGAGACCAGCGGTTTTTCGCCCTTGTCGCGGCGGCGCAGGATGTGTTCCTGCAGCGAGCGGCCGGACTCGTAGGCCATGACCATGTAGACGGTATCGTTGGCGCGGAAAAAATTCAGCACGCTCACCACATTCGGATGGGCGATGCGCGCCAGTGCCCTGCC
>JAYUWF010000013.1:0-2590 GCA_043753685.1 Herminiimonas sp. | reverse complement strand
GCCGGTTGAAGACCATGCCCTTGGCGGCCAGATCGGTCTGCAGCGATACCGCCAGCTTTTCGCTATCGGCGCGCTGGGCGACGGCAGCAGCGTTCAGGTGCTTGTTGACGATGGTGCGCAGCGGCGCTGGCAAGGCCTCCATCGAGCGGCGATTGGCGACGAGCCAGTAGCCGTCCCATGAATGACCGGTCATGGCGCAGTTCTTTTGCACTTCGTACAGCTTTGAGTTGTTAATCAGGGTGAGCGGATTTTCCTGACCCTCGACCACCTTGGTCTGCAATGCGCTGTAAAGCTCGTTGAAATTGATCGGTGTCGACGCAGCGCCGAGCGACTTGAACAACGACAGCAGTAGCGGGCTGACCGGCACCCGCAGCTTCATGCCGGCCAGGTCGGCAGGCGTGTTGATCGGCTTTTGCGAGGTGATATGGCGAAAGCCGTTGTCCCAGATCTTGTCGGTCACTACCAGGCCGGTCTTGGTGATGTAGCTGCGGATGTAGTCGCCGAGGTCGCCATCCATCGCCTTCCAGACCGATGCATAGTCCGGGAAGATGAAGCCGACACTGTTCAGGGACGCCATCGGCACCAGGTTGGCCAGCACCACGCCCGGCGTGGTCAGGAAATCGATGCCGCCGGAGCGGACCTGGCTCAGCATGTCGGTGTCCGACCCGAGCTGGCCGTTCGGAAAGACGCTGATGCTGACCTTGCCGTCGGTGTCTTTCTTGATCTGCTCGCTGGCCTCGGTCAGGCGGATATAGATCGAATGCGACGACTGTACGTTGGTCGCGACCTTGTACTTGAAGACCGGGCTTTGCGCGAAAGATGGCGCTCCGGTCAAGCCGAGCACGCCGAGCGAGGCCGAGGTCTTCATGAAATTGCGGCGGGTGATGGTCATTGTCTTGTTCCCTGTTGTTTTCGTGATGGTGTGCTGTCGCTCGCCAGCGCAATGCATCGTTGGATGCCGCTGTTTTCTGGTGGTGCGAGCGCGATGCATGTCTCCTGGACCGCCCGGTGACCGGTACGGCACAAGCCTATTTTAATTATTTTATGCACTCTGAATACAGAGTTCAAACTACACTACAAATCGAATCGAGTCGAGTCAATTCGAAGGTGGCGATCGGACGCAGTGTCCAGCGCCAGCGGTGGACCGGTCTGTCGCCGGCTTGCCGTGGAAATCAATGGTGCAGGCAGGCGCAGTGATGCGCTGCTGCCTGACCCGGATAGGCTGGATCAGTCGAACATGTCCGGCTGGGTCAGTGCGATCTGTTCGTAGATCGGCTGGAAGTGCAGCCAGCCGATGTATTCGCTGCCGACATGTTCGCGGCTGTACCGGGCGCGCTCCGGCGAGACCATGATCGGCTTGATGCCGCTGGCTTCGATCAGCAATTGCTGCTGGCAGCAACGTTCTAGCGCGATGAACCAGAATGCTGCGGCTTCGATGCTGTGGCGGCTGGCTGTGAGCAAGCCGTGGTTCTGATGGATCGCCGCCTTCACGCCCTTGAATGAATCGCACACCGACAGTCCGGCCTTCTCTTCCACGGCGACCTGACCGGCCTCATCCTTGATGACCACATGGTCTTCGAAGAACGCCGCCGCATCCTGCGAAATCGGATCGAGCGGACGACCCAGTGCCGCGAAGGCGGTGCCGTACACGGTATGCGCATGGCACATCGCAATGATGTCGGGATGCGCGTCATGGACGGCTGCGTGCAGCACGAAGCCGGCGCGGTTGATGGCGTAACGGCCCTCGACCACCTGGCCCTTGTGATCGGCCAGGATCAGATTCGAGACCTTGACCTGCGAAAAATGGACACACATCGGATTGGTCCAGTACATTTCCGGAAATTCCGGATCGCGCACCGTCAGGTGACCGGCAAAACCGTAGTCGAAGCCCTGGATGGCAAAGGCGCGGCAGCAGGCGACCAGGCGTTCCTTGCGGTGCTGGCGTTCTTCGGCATGGGTGGCGAAGGTCGGGATTTCCGGAAAAATCAGACCGGTTTGTTTCGGCTGATAGATCGACTTATTGCCAGGCTTGGCTGGCGACGGGGCGGCTTGCAAAGGGGTGGCTTGTGATGGTTGGTCTTGCTCTAATGTGTCCAGCATGAAGATTCTCCTGAAGTTATTGTGCTTCTTGCAGACGGACTGAAAAACGATCTGTCAGCGTTGCGGTGTATTCGGCTACGACATCAAAGGACCGGACTGGCCATTGCAGCGCGTGTGCACGCTGGATGACCGGTTCGCCGGCAAGTTACAGATCGAGCACCAGTACCGCGCTCTTGGCGCGCGACACGCAAGCAGTCAGATAATGCGCATGCTCGGCATCGTCCAGAATGAAATCCTGATGCTCGACTTCCCCCTCCAGGTAACGGACCTTGCAGGTGCCACATAATCCGGACTGGCAGGACGTTTCGATACGCACGCCGGCTGCATCCAGTGCGTCCACGATGCTGGTCTGCGGCGCGACATCGATCATGGCGCCGGTGCTGGCGATCCTGATGACGAAACTGCCGGCCGCACGGGGCGCATCGACGCCATCGGCCGGGACCGTTGATGGCAGCGGCGCCTTGAAATGTTCGCAATGCACGGTCTGTGC
>JAYUWF010000012.1:0-2601 GCA_043753685.1 Herminiimonas sp. | reverse complement strand
CATACTTACTGGAAGACATTTCGGAAATCCAGGCCAAGCGCAAGGGTAACGTCATCTCGCTCAATGAAGCCGTGCGGCGCAAGGAGCGCGATACCCAGGAAGCCCGTACCAAGGCGCGCGACGCCGGCAAGGAAGTCGCGGCCGCCGAAAAATCCGCCGCCAAGGCTGGAGACAAAGCCGCCGCCGCCCGGGCCGCCCTGAGACTCCAGCAGGACGACGGCTTGCAGGCCAACGAACGCAACGTCACGGCAAACCTGGCCGCCGAAAAAGCGCGCAAGGACGAGAAGGACATCTATCTCAACGAAGCCGCAGAGATCATGGGCGACGAAGTCGAACTCTTGAAATCGAACGTGCGGCTGGCGGCCCGGGTGCAGCAACCGCCCGCGGGTGACGGGCGCCAGAAGCCGAACTGAGTTGTAGACACAACAACGCCGCTCGCCAGGGGGACCAGCATTCGTCAGACCCCATGCGAGCGGCGGCCAGTATCGATGTCGGTGCCTGGAACAGCGCCCGACCGCAGTGCTGCGTTCCAGGCGTCATCATGGCGTCACGCGCGCCGGTTACCTTTGCAGCTGCACTCCACGAGGCACTACCGGCGCTGGCGGTCGGGAAACATACCAGCACCACGACATTTCAACGCTCGCGGCCAGCTCACAGCGAGTGGAGCATCGCGCGGCAGGCCACCTCGTTCATTTGCGTCCGCGGGTCGCATCGAATCCAAGCATTTCCATCGCGGCGTCGAGCCCCTGAAGACTCTGATCGTATCCGGTCCAGGCGGCGTTGCCAGCATCGATGCGGCCATCGATGTTTTGCAGCGACCAGTGCGCGCCGCCGCTGACCCGTGCCAGTTCATCCCATCTGATCGGCACCGACACGCCAAGGCCGGGGCGGGCCCTTGCCGACCAGGCACTGACGGTGGTCGCACCGAAGCCGTTGCGCAGATAGTCGACATACACCTTGCCGATCCGGTTGGCCGGGCCGCTCCTGGCGACGAAGCGTTGTGGCAAGGTTCGCGCCAGATGCGCGACGACCGCTTGCGAAAACGCCTTGACGGTCGCCCAGTCGTATTCGCGTACCAGCGGCACCACCAGGTGCAGACCCTTGCCGCCACTGGTCTTGAGGAATGCGTACAGGCCTAGCTGCTTGAGCAATGCGTTCAACAGTACGGCCGACTCCTGCACCACCGGCCAGTCGACCCCCTCGCCGGGATCGAGATCGAACGCCATGCGGTCGGGTAGCGTCAGGTCTTCCGTGCGTCCGTTCCAGGTATGGAATTCGATGACATTCATTTGCGCCGCCGACAGCAGGCCGACCGGCTCGCCAACCGCCAGCAATGGCGCGTGTCCGGGATCGAGCGTCGGATCGAGCAGCACGATGCCGCGCATGGCTTTTTGATCCGCATGCTTTTGAAAGAACAGGCTGCCGCCGATGCCCTCGGGCGCACGCACCAGTGCCACCGGGCGATTGACGAGATGCGGCATCATCAGCAGGCCCACCTTCGCATAATGGTCGGCCAGATCACGCTTGGTCAGGCCCGTGCTGACATCGATGACCTTCGCGGGATGCGTAATGCGCAGGCGGTCGGTCATGGCAGTGGCGGACGGTTTCAGGGTTACGGACGCTGAAGTGGTTGAAATTGCCGGCCTGGCTTCAATCACGGCAGCGCTGCGTTCTCGCACAATCTCGGCGGCCGGCTTGTCGTTACGCAGCGCGCGAAAGACGGCATGGCGCAAGCGGCCGCCGCTGGTCCACGCTGCGAAGGATACTTCCGCAACCAGCGTCGGTTCGACCCATCGCACGTTGCGCTCAGTGCCGCTCGGCGCCGTGATGGCCGGCTTGGTCGCCGCCAGCCTGGCGAGTTGCAGGCCGATCTGATGCAGGGCACGGTCGTCGAATCCGGTCCCGACCTTTCCCGCGAAGCGCAATACGCCATCCGCATCGTGCACGCCCAACAACAGCGCGCCGAATCCGGTTCGCGCGCCGGCTGCCGGTGTGTAGCCGACGACCACGAATTCCTGGCGTTGCTGGCACTTGACCTTGATCCAGTCCGCACTGCGCCGTCCGCTGTAAGGAGAAGACAGGCGCTTGCCGATCACGCCCTCCAGGCCCAGCTTGCAGGCCGATGCCAGCAGGTCGCCCGCGGCTTGATCGAACCCTTCGCTCAACCGTATCGGATCGGACAGTTTGCCCTGCAGCGCCTGGCCCAATAACCGTTGCCGTTCGTGCAGCGGCATTCGGCGCAGATCCCATCCCGCATGAAACGGCAGATCGAACAGGTAGTACACGATCGCCTGCGAGGCAGCGCCATCGAAGGCCGCCTGCAGCGACTGGAAATCCGGCAGGCCGGCCGCATCGAGCACCACGATTTCCCCGTCCAGCCACGCGCCCTCGAAATTCAAAGCGCGCAGGGCGCGCACCAGTTCCGGCATCTTCGCCGACCAGTCTTTGCCGTTGCGCGTGAAAAGCTTGACCCGGTTGCCTTCGATTCGCGCCAGCAAGCGGTAGCCATCGAACTTGATTTCGTAGCGCCAGGCAGTGGCATCGGCGGGCAGGGCTTCGACCAGGGTCGCCAGCTGTGGAGTCAGGGTGGCGGGCAGGGCG
>JAYUWF010000011.1:0-7995 GCA_043753685.1 Herminiimonas sp. | reverse complement strand
CGCGCTTGTCGACATACACGGTCAAGGGTCGCTCGGCCGGAATCGCAATCTGCGACAACCGCCCGCGTTCGTCGACCACCTCGACCGTGCGGGTCAGGCTGATGACGGCGTTCGACAGAAGCGGGCGGCGGTTCATGCTGGACAGATCAAGCAGTCGTGAGACCTTATTGCACCGTGACGTTGATGCTCTTGCTCATGGCAGGGCCGTAGGCCTGGTGCGCGCCATTGCCGAACTGCATGGTCAACTTGTACTTGCCGGGCTTGAGCGTGACGGTGGTCTCGGTCTGGCCTTTACCGAAGTGCATGTGGGTCTCGTCGAGCGGAATCACGGCCATGGTGGCGACATCGTCGGCGTTGATCAGCAAATGATGATGGCCGGTGTCGGCAACCATCGTACCGGCCGGTTGCACCTGCATGCCGGTAACGCCGAACTTGACCACGAACGGACTGGTCACGGTCGCGCCGTCGGCTGGTTGAATGAAGGACACCGATTGCGCCGGCGCTGCCGGTTTGGATGCACAACCTGCTGTCAGGACGAGCGTTGCCGCCACTGCGAGCGAGCCAAGCAATTTCATGTTGAGATTCATGTTGATGTTAATCCCTGGTGGTTGAAAAACGGTGTTCGGCCGGCTCAATCGTTCTTGATCACGATGCTCGGAAACTTGCTCGACATGTCCTTGGCTTTTTCGGCAACCTTGACCGCGATCTTGCGCGCGATGTCCTTGTAGACCTTGGCCACCGGTCCATCCGGATCGGCGATCACGGTCGGCCGGCCGGCGTCGGCATGCTCGCGGATCGACATCGTCAGCGGCAAGCCGCCGAGAAAATCGACGCCATATTCGCCGCACATGCGCGCGCCGCCGCCGGCGCCGAAGATCGCTTCTTCATGGCCGCAGTTCGAGCAGATGTGGGTGCTCATGTTTTCCACGATGCCGAGAATCGGAATGCCGACCTTCTCGAACATCTTCAAGCCCTTGCGCGCGTCCAGCAGTGCAATGTCCTGTGGCGTGGTGACGATCACGGCGCCGGTCACCGGCACCTTTTGCGAAAGCGTCAGCTGAATGTCGCCGGTACCGGGCGGCATGTCGACGATCAGGTAATCCAGGTCGCGCCAGTTTGTCTGATCCAGCAACTGCTGCAGCGCCTGCGTGACGATCGGGCCGCGCCAGACCATCGGCTCGTCCGGATCGATCATGAAACCGATGCTGGAAACCTGCAGGCCGTAATTTTCCATCGGCTCCATGGTCTTGCCGTCGATGGTTTCGGGACGACCCGAAATACCCATCATCATCGGCTGCGAAGGACCGTAGATATCCGCGTCGAGAATGCCGACCTGGGCGCCTTCGGCCGCCAGCGCCAGCGCCAGGTTGACCGCCGTGGTCGACTTGCCGACACCGCCCTTGCCGGATGCCACCGCAATGATGTTCTTCACGTTCGACATCAGCTTGACGCCACGTTGCGCGGCATGCGCGACGATCTTCGAATACACATTCACGCTGACGTTGCCCACGCCGTCGATACCGCGCACGGCGGCAATGGCGGCCTTGCGGATGCCATCGATCTGGCTTTTTGCGGGATAGCCGAGTTCGACATCGAAAGCGACATCATTGCCGTCGAGCTGAATGTTCTTGACGGATTTGCCGGTCTGCAGATCCTTGCCGGTATTGGGGTCGATGACCGTGGTCAGCGCTGCCTTGACGGCGTCGATCGTGATGCTCATGGTTGAAGACGTCTCCTGAATGAATGCCCTAGTTTACTGCAATTCGGGGTGCAGGCCCGGACCTCGTTGCAAGACGGTCCATGTCTGGCGCAAGGCAGCGGATGGAAAAACGGCGAGCAGTTTGGCCGCTCGCCGTCGTCGCACTCCTTGCAGGAAAAAGTTCTCCTGCGATCAGACCGTTGCCAGGATCTGGCCACCGCCGTAGCTGCTCTGCACCGGGTCCTCGCCGCCGAGCGTGATGCGGATGGCGCAGTATTTGAATTCCGGAATCTTGCCGAACGGGTCGAGCGCGGAATTGGTCAGCTTGTTGATCGCCGCTTCGTAATAACAGAACGGCACGAACACGGCACCACGCGGCGAACTGTCGTCGGCCCGGGCATACAGCGACACCTGCCCACGGCGCGATTGCAACGTGATGATGTCGCCCGGCGCGCCGCCGATGGCAGCCAGGTCCAGCGGATGCACCAGCGCCACCGGATCCGGCTCCAGCGCATCGAGCACGCCGGAGCGGCGCGTCATGCTGCCGGTATGCCAGTGTTCCAGCTGACGGCCCGTGATCAGCACGTTCGGATACTCGGCGTCGGGACGCTCGTTGGCCGGGATGATATCGGCCGGCACGAAGCGGGCGCGGCCGGTCGCCGTCGGGAAGGACTGGACGAACACCACCGACTGGCCTGGATCGCCTTCCTTCTCGCATGGATAGGTGATCGAATCCTCGCGCGTCAGACGGTCCCAGGTCATGCCACCGATGCTCGGCATGCTGTGGCGCATTTCATCGAAGACTTCCGACACATGCTGGTAATCCCACTTCAGGCCCATGCGGGTGCCGATCTGCTGGATGATCCACAGATCCTGTTTTGCATCACCCGGCGGATTCAATGCCTGGCGCCCGATCTGCACCAGCCGGTCGGTATTGGTGAAGCTGCCGGTTTTTTCCGCAAAGGCGGACGCCGGCAGGATCACGTCGGCCAGATACGCTGTCTCGGTCAGGAAGATGTCCTGCACCACGAAGAAGTCGAGCGCGGCCAGCGCATGGCGGGCGTGGTTCGCGTCAGGATCGGACATCGCCGGATTCTCGCCCATGATGTACATGCCGCGCACGGTACCCTGGTCGATGGCGTGCATGACTTCGACCACCGTCAGGCCCGGTGTGCCGTCGAGCGGCATGCCCCAGAGTTTTTCAAACTTCGCCTTGGCGGCCGGATTATCGACGCGCTGGTAGTCCGGATACATCATCGGAATCAGGCCGGCGTCGGAGGCGCCCTGGACGTTGTTCTGGCCGCGCAGCGGATGCAGGCCGCTGCCTGGCTTGCCGATCTGACCGGTCATCAGCGCCAGCGCGATCAGGCAGCGCGCATTGTCGGTGCCATGCACGTGCTGGGAAATTCCCATGCCCCACAGGATCATCGATCCCTTCGACGTCGCATACAAGCGGGCCACGTAGCGGATCGTCTCGGCATCGATGCCGCAGATCGGCGCCATGACTTCCGGACTGTAACCTTCGACATTCTTTTTCAGTTCGTCGTAACCGATGGTGCGGCTGGCGATGAAGGCTTCGTCGACCAGGTTTTCATGGACGATCACATGCATGAAGGCGTTGAGCAGCGCGACATCGGTATCGGCCTTGAATTGCAGGAAGCGGTGCGCCATGCGCGCCATGTCCGAGCGGCGCGGATCCATGACGATCAGCTTGGTGCCATTGTTGACCGCATTCTTGATCCAGCTGGCCGCGACCGGATGGTTCACGATCGGATTGGCGCCGATGACGATGACGACTTCCGCCTTGGTGACATCCATGACCGGATTCGACACCGCGCCGGAGCCGATGCCTTCGAGCAGAGCGGCAACCGAGGAGGCGTGGCACAGACGCGTGCAATGGTCGACGTTGTTGCTGCCAAATGCAGTGCGCACCAGTTTCTGGAACAGGTAGGCTTCTTCGTTGCTGCCCTTGGCGGAGCCGAAACCGGCCAGCGACTTCTTGCCATGGGTATCGCGGATTTCGGTAAAGCGCGACGCCACCAGCGACAGCGCTTCTTCCCAGGTCGCTTCGCGGAAGACGTCCATGACGTTGTCCGGATCCATGACCGCTTCGCCGATCTTCGGCACATCGGTGCGGCGGATCAGCGGCACCGTCAGGCGCTGCGGATGATTCGCATAGTCGAAACCGTAGCGACCCTTGACGCACAGGCGCTTGTGGTTCGAAGGACCGTCACGGCCTTCGACGTACATGATCTTGTTGTCCTTGACGTTGTACGTCAGCTGGCAACCGACGCCACAATACGGGCAGACCGAATCGACCTTCTTGTCGGGCACCACCAGCGCGGCTTCGCGCGCCGGCATCAGGGCGCCGGTGGGGCAGGCTTGCACGCATTCGCCGCAACCGACGCAGGTCGAATTACCCATCGGGTCATCCATGTCGAAGACGATCTTGGCATGGTCACCACGGAACGCCAGGCCGATGACGTCGTTGACCTGTTCGTCACGGCAGGCGCGCACGCAGCGGGTGCACTGGATGCAGGCATCGAGATTGACCGTGATGCCGGGATGCGAAAAGTCCGCCAACACGGCCGGGCGCGGCGCAAAACGCGGCTTGCCGACTTCCAGTTTCTGCGACCACTGATCGACTTCGTTGTCGCGGGTATAGGCCGTCTCGGGCATGTCGGACTGCAGCAGCTCCAGCACCATCTTCTGGGCCCGCACCGCGCGTTCGCTGTCGGTGGTCACTTCCATGCCGTTGGTCACATTGCGGCAGCACGAAGGCGCCAGCACGCGTTCGCCCTTGATCTCGACCATGCAGGCGCGGCAGTTGCCGGCAGTGTCGAGGCCGTCCTTGTAGCACAGGCGCGGCACGTCGACACCTTCGCGTTCGGCAACCTGGATGATGGTTTCGCTGGCCTTGGCGACCACGTCACGTCCATTGAGCTTGAAGCTCACGGCGACAGCATCGACCTGGACCAGTTCATTGCGGGTAATTGCATTCATTTCGGTTCTCACTCGCCTTGCGGCGTCTGTACGTTGAGTGTAGTGCTTGCATCATGCCCCGCCGACAGGGCTACCGCGATTGACCCAGGTTAAGTCGGGCCAGTTGAATCGGCTTCAGGTCAATTCGTGCGGAAAATACTTGATCACGCAATCGACCGGATTCGGCGCTGCCTGACCCAGACCGCAGATCGAGGCATCGCGCATGACGAACGACAGATCCGCCAGCAACGGCAGATCCCATTTCGGTTGCTCGATCAGCGCCAGCGCCTTGGCGGTGCCGACCCGGCACGGCGTGCACTGGCCACAGGACTCATCCTTGAAGAACTTCATCATGTTGCGTGCTGCGTTCACCGCCGTATCCTGGTCGGACATGATGATGACGGCAGCCGACCCGATGAAACAGCCGTACTGCTGCAGGGTGTCGAAATCCAGCGGAATCGCATTCATGGACGCCGGCAGGATGCCACCCGAGGCGCCGCCCGGCAGGTAACCGTAGAAACTGTGACCATCGAGCATGCCGCCGCAATATTCGTCGATCAGCTCCTGCACGGTGATGCCGGCCGGGGCCAGATGCACGCCCGGCTTTTTCACGCGGCCGGACACCGAGAACGAGCGCAAGCCCTTGCGGCCGTTGCGGCCATGGCTGGCGAACCAGGCGCCGCCCTGCTCCAGGATCTGCCGTACCCAGTACAGGGTTTCGAAGTTGTGTTCCAGCGTAGGCCGGTTGAACAGACCCACTTGCGCAACATACGGCGGACGCAGGCGCGGCATGCCGCGCTTGCCTTCGATCGATTCGATCATGGCCGATTCTTCGCCGCAGATGTAGGCACCGGCGCCGCGGCGCAATTGAATCTCCGGCATGTTGGGCATCGGCGGATTGGCGCGCAGCTTGGCCAACTCTGTTTCAAGCATCGTGCGGCAACCGTGGTATTCGTCGCGCAGATAGATCCAGATGCCGGCGATACCGACCGCCCAGCTGGCAATCAGCATGCCTTCCAAAAAGCGGTGCGGATCGCGCTCGAGATAGGTGCGATCCTTGAACGTGCCGGGCTCGCCTTCATCGATATTGATGGCCATCAGGCGCGGGGCAGCTTCACCGCGCACGATGCGCCACTTGCGACCGGCCGGAAAACCTGCGCCGCCCAGGCCGCGCAGGCCGGAATCTTCCATGGTCTTCAAGACCGATTCGACGTCGACTTCGCCGCTGATGCATTTTTTCAGAAGTGCGTAACCGTTGCCCGCCACATAGGCGGCCAGGTCGACGAAGCCTTCCGGTTCATGCGTGATGGTCTTCGCGCCGACCTTCGCCGCGATCTTCTCGGCGGTGGCAAACGGCACCGGATGCTGATGCACCACGGCCGCCGGCGCTTGCTCGCAGCGACCGATGCACGGCGCCGGAATGACGCGCACATCCTTGCCCAGAATTCCAGGCAGTTTCGCCATCAACTCCTTGGCGCCGGCCATTTCGCAGGACAGCCCATCACAGACCCGCACCGTGATCCGGTTGGTCGCATCGGCGCCGCTGTCGTTGCCTTCCTTGACCACGTCGAAGTGGTGGTAGAAGGTCGCGACTTCATATACTTCGGTCTGTGCCAGGCGCATTTCCTGCGCCAGTGCGGCCATGTGCTGCGCCGACAGTTGACCGTAGCGGTCATTGATCAGATGCAGATGTTCGATCAGCAGATCCGCCTGGCGCGAGGCATCGCCCAGCAAGGCCTGTACTTCCGCCAGTGCCTGCGGCTCGACGCGTCGGCCTTTTGGCGCCTGGCGCTTGCGTTGTTTGGTCGCAGCGACTGCGAGAATGGGAATGACAATTTGGTTCACGACAGCCTCGATTCAGCATCAATGCCGACAGCCCGATCACGTCGGGCTGTGGCAGAAGGTGTAAAAATTATTTAAACAATATTGCCGCTTTTTGCAGTGTGACGCCAATACCGATCAGCATGGGAATTCCAACTGCCAACCATGCCAGCACCACTGTCGCGGAACTCGTGGAACCCGACGAAACAGTGCTACCGACCACGACGCTGGCCACGGCACGCTCGTGAGCCAGCTTCTTTTCATGCGCCAGTTCTTCATCTGTCATGAAGTACTTGTTGTCGAGCGGGCGCACCAGCGCGTTACAGATGATGCCCAGGACCAGCATGCCAGCCAGGATATACATGGTGATGTCGTATGCTTGCGCCTTCGGCACGCCATTGGCGATCTGGTACTCGCGGATGTAATTGACCAGCACCGGGCCCAGCACGCCAGCGGTGGCCCATGCAGTCAACAGCCGGCCATGGATGGCGCCGACCATTTGCGTACCAAAAATATCAGCGAGGTAAGCCGGCACCGTCGCAAAACCACCACCGTACATGGACAAGATGATGCAGAAGGCGGCCACGAACAACGCCAGACTGCCGGCATGCGACAGGGTCGGAATCGACACGTAGAGGATGAACCCCAGGATCAGGAACACGAAGTAAGTCGCCTTGCGTCCCAGGAAGTCAGAGCACGATGCCCACACAAAACGCCCACCGATGTTAAACAGTGACAACAGACCGAGGAAACCGGCTGCGATGCCAGCGATCGATGCTTTTTGCGCTGTGCTCAGGTCGTTGAAGGCGACGTCGATGCCCAGCAGCTTGCCTGCAAAGACTTCCTGCAACAGGGGTGACGCCATGCCCAGAATGCCGATGCCAGCCGACACATTCAGGCAGAGTACGCCCCAGATCAGCCAGAATTGCGGGATGCCCCAGACGCGGCTCACGTGCACATGCTTGTTGGTGATCATCGCGTTGCTGGCGGTAGCGGTCGGCGCAGTCCAGCCTGCGGGTTTCCAACCGGTCTCCGGCACACGATATCCCATGGCGCCGGCAATCATGAATACGAAGTAGATCGCAGCCATTGCCAGGAAGGTTTCGTAGACACCGACCGACGTCGGGGTTGCGAAGTATTTCATCAGCGCAGCGGCCAGCGGTGCGCCAATCATCGCGCCGCCGCCAAAGCCCATGATGGCCATGCCGGTCGCCATCCCACGCCGATCCGGGAACCACTTGATGAGAGTCGAGACCGGCGAAATGTAGCCGAGTCCCAATCCGATCCCGCCAATGACGCCGGAACCCAGCCACATGATCCAGATCTGATGGGTCTTGATGCCGATGGCAGAAATCACCAGGCCACCACACCAGCAGACGGCAGCGACGAAACCGGCCTTGCGCGGGCCGGCGCGTTCGAGCCAACCGCCCCAGACTGCTGCAGAAATTCCAAGCAGCACGAAGAACAGTGTGTACATCCAGCCCAGCATCGAA
>JAYUWF010000010.1:0-8002 GCA_043753685.1 Herminiimonas sp. | reverse complement strand
CCATGACCTATCGAACCATGAGCAACCCTCCAGGCGACGCAGGTGGACAGTCCGATTCCACAGCGGCGAGCACACCGGGCACGGAGGTCCGCCCGGTCCCCGCACCGGATGATTCCGCACCGACGCTGGCGCAAAACCCGACGCTGAATCGCGACCCCGGGGCAACGCGTACGCCTGCGGATCCCGGGCCGGCTACTGGTTCAACAGGTACGCCCGGTGCATCTCTCGTGCCGGGGCATCTGTCTGCATTGAACCCGGTTGACGGCGCTGCGGCAACGCCCGCGCCGCCGTCGGATGCCGTGCTGTGGAAAGAGGCGACCACCTTGCGCACCGCCGCTGCCTACCAGCGCTATCTGGAGAACTATCCGAAAGGGCGGCATGCACGGCAGGCCGCCGAACGTCTGGCCAAACTGCAAACGGATCGCGCGCCGGAATCCGAGGCGCCTTTGACCGCCTCGGCGCCACCTCAGGCGCCCGATACGAAACAGCCTGCATCGACCACGGCCAATGGATCTTCACGCAGCGGATCGGCCGACCCGACCGCGACAGCGGCCGAAGGGGCTGCATGGTCCAGGGCAATCCTGGCCGATACCGCGCCAGCCTACCGGGACTACCTGCGCGCTTATCCGGATGGACCGAACGCCCGCACGGCGCGCAATCGCCTGGAAATCCTGAATCAGAAACAAGCGTTAGCGGCCGGACCAACTTCGGACCCGGCCGCATCGCAAAGCACCGCGCAGGCAGCAACCCAGAGCGCACCGCAACCCGCTGCTCAGGCCGCTGCGCAGTCCGCAACTCAAGCCGCAGCGCAAGCCACAACTCAAGCTGCAGCGCAAGCCACCGTCAGGCCGCCCGCAGCGCCGCCGGGCGTGACGCCATCCACGGCCGACAAGTCCCCAACGGAGGCAGCGCAAGGCGCCGGCACGCGCTCGCCTGCCGCCCCAACGCCGCCTGTGGTCGTGCAGAACCCGCCTCCTGCGCTGTCCACCAAGCCAACGCCCGCGCCGCCAACGGTTCGCGATGCGGATAGCCGCCCTCCACAAACCGGCAACACGATCCGGGTGGCAGGCCAGACCTTCGCTGGCAATTTCACGGTCGACCCGGCCAGTGGCATCGTCTCCGGTTCCGGGCGTGTTACCTGGAGCAACGGGGACCGCTTCGACGGCACCATGGTCAATGGCGTCAAGCAGGGTCAAGGGGAATTCGTCTGGGCCAACGGCCAGCGCTACAAGGGCACCTGGACGCGCGATCTACCCAACGGCAGCGGCACTTTACATTTCGCAAATGGCAACGACTATGTCGGCCAGGTCAGGGATGGCGTACCCAACGGCAGAGGATCGCTGAAGTATGTCGATGGCGGCAAATATCAGGGCAACTTCAGCAATGGCCTGCCCGATGGCATCGGCATGACCGCATACAAGAACGGCGACGCCTACGACGGCCACTGGGCCAAGGGCAAGAGCAACGGCCACGGTAAATACACCTGGGCCAATGGCGATGCCTGGGAAGGCGAATTCCGCAACGACCAGCGCACCGCGGACGGCAAGATGGTCTTTGCCGGTAGCAGTGCATCGACCGCTGCGCCGGAAACCGCCAGCGAGTCCGCTACCCGCGACGCCGATCAGGCGAAATGACCGGCATCCGCCCGGCCACGTTGCCAAACGAAGCCGCCTGCAAGGTCTGAGTCATTCAACGCGATCTCGATCGGGCACCTACAATGAACCATCGGCGCATCAACGGCCTGATTCATTCCGTGCAAAGGATTTCATCATGAAAAGCGTCAACCCGCATTCGCTAGAAACCATCGCCACCTACGAACCCTACGACGATGCCAGTGTGGATCAACTGATTCACTCGGCAGATCAGGCATTTCACACGTGGCGCACCACCACCTATGCCGAACGCGCCGCACTGATGCACGCTGCCGGCAGCGTTCTGCGTGAACGCCAGGATCAACTGGCCGTCTTGATGGCCGACGAGATGGGCAAGGTCTTGAAGGACGGCGCCGGCGAAATCAGGAAATGCGCCGATTGTTGCGACTTCTATGCCGAGCATGCAGAAAAATTCCTGGCAAATCAGATCGTCCCGACCGATGCGGCCGAAAGCTATGTGGCCTGCGATCCGCTGGGCGTGATCCTGGCGGTCATGCCGTGGAATTTTCCGTTCTGGCAGGTATTGCGCTTTGCCGCGCCGGCGCTCATGGCCGGCAATGTCGGTCTGCTCAAGCATGCCTCGAATGTCTCCGGCTGCGCGTTGGCGATCCAGGAGATCTTCGAGCAGGCGGGTTTTCCGCGGCACGTCTTCACCACGCTGCTGGTGGAAGGTTCACGCGTCGAGCCGATCATCCGCCATCGGCTGGTGCGCGCCGTGACACTGACCGGCAGCACGCCGGCCGGCAAATCGGTGGCGGGCATCGCCGGCTCCGAACTCAAGAAAAGCGTGCTGGAACTCGGCGGCAGCGATGCCTATGTCGTGTTGGAAGATGCCGACCTGGCCCTGGCTGTGGACACGTGCGTCAAAAGCCGCCTGGTCAACGGCGGCCAGAGCTGCATCGCCGCCAAGCGCTTCATCGTGGTCAAGCCGTTGATCGCCGAATTCACGCGCCGTTACGTCGCGCAGTTCGAGAGAGTCCGGTTCGGCGACCCGCACGATCCGTCCTCCGACATGGGTCCGATGGCGCGCGTAGACCTGCGCGAGCAGATACACGAGCAAGTCCAGAAGTGCGTCGCGCAGGGCGCCGTGTTGCTCACCGGCGGCACGGTACCTGACCGGCGCGGCGCCTACTATCCTCCGACCGTGCTGGGAGGCGTCGAGCCCGGCATGCTGGCCTTCGACGATGAAATCTTCGGCCCGGTGGCGGCGATCATCGAAGCGACCGACGAAGCGCATGCGATCGCCCTGGCGAATCAATCGGTGTTCGGCCTGGGCAGCGCGATTTTTACCGGCGACAAGGCACGCGCGGACCGGCTGGCGCGACAGATCGATGCGGGCAGCGTGTTCATCAACGGCGGTGTGAAGTCAGACGTGCGCCTGCCCTTCGGCGGCGTCAAGCAATCCGGCTACGGCCGCGAGCTGTCGTCGTTCGGCATCCAGGAGTTCGTCAACATCAAGACCGTGTATCACGCGGCGGTGGCGAAGTGATGCGTTGACCTTGGAGAACCGCCCTTCCTCGTCAGGTCGAGGGATCGATGCGCCCGATGTGATCGAGGTGCCGAAAGTTCATCCACACGAAAAACGCCTTGCCGACAATGTTCGCATCCGGCACGAAGCCCCAATAACGGCTGTCGGCGCTGTTGTCGCGGTTATCGCCCATCAGGAAGTACTGTCCTTGCGGTACGGTGCAATCGAAACCATTGCGGTTGAAACGGCAGAATTCACGCCCCGGAAAATTGTCGGGCAATGCGGTCAGCGCCGGCTGACCGGGCATTTCGAGCACGCCGTGCCTCGTACCGCCGAGGTCTTCCTGATATCGGTGCAGAGTCCGTCCAGCATCGACATCGACGTATGCAGGCCTGGCTTCGTACGTGGCGGCACGGCCATTGATCGTCAACCGCTTGTCGCGGTACACGATGCGGTCGCCCGGGACGCCGACCACGCGCTTGATCAGGTCGGTCTCCGAGTCGTTCGGATGCCGGAAGACCATCACATCGCCTGCTTTTGGTTCACCCACCGCAAAAAGCTTCCGATTCAGGATCGGCATGCGGATGCCATATGCAAATTTGTTAACCACGATAAAGTCGCCGATAAGCAGCGTCGGCAGCATCGATCCGGAAGGAATCATGAACGGCTCGAGCAGGAAGGCGCGCAGCACGAACATCAGCGCCAGCACCGGAAACAACCCTGCCGTGTAGTCGATCCAGAAGGGTGGTACCGGTGCCGGCGTGCCAGCTGCCACGCGCCCGGCTTCACCGCCGCCTGGCGACGCACTGACGATTGCCGCCAGGCGTCGAGGCCGCAAATACAGCGCATCGATGCACCACATCACACCCGCAAAGGCGGTCACATACAACAGCATCCCGGAATAGTCGACGGTCATTTGGTTTCTCCCTTTGGATTGAATTGAAAACGCGGATGACTCAACGGTGAGCTGCGGTAGCGGCGCACCGCCACCAGCACGAACCCCTGCACGATCAGGCTGACCACTGCAACGAATACCGTATCGGGCAGCAGATAGACACCAATCAGATCGCGGACGGCGAAAAAGCCCGCTGCCGCGGCAAACACGTACAACGTGATGACCGTTGCGTGAACGTCGAAGCGGCGGTATTCGGAACCGATGGCATCGTCGATCGCCTGCTTCTTGCGATGCACGGCGTACCACAACGCGGCGCACCACGCGCCAAAGCCGAGCGCCACCACCGGCAAGCGTGCGAACAAGAGATCGTCGTCGATCATGCCGGCTTGACGGGCCATCAGGTAGGCACCGAAAATCGCTGCCGCTGCGATCAGGCCGACCACGATCCATGCTCGATGAATGAAGGCACCGACGGTGCGTGGCGCGAACGTGGCGCTGCGCCGGGAAGGCAAGGGAATCGTCCGACCGATGCGCCATCGTTCGACCGCGCCGATGACGACATCGAGGATCAACCAGCACAGCATCGATGCCAGTACCAGGCGAATCAGCTCGCTGCCGTCCGCGCCAACGAACAACCACCACATGCAATACGACAGCCAGGCGAGACCAGCGAGCCGGACGATACCGATGGCACGTTTCTGCGCCAGTTGCAGTGCAACCATGCGGTCATCCTGTGACGCCCATTCCGGATTGCGCGCGAAGAAACCCAGATACAACTGGCGCATTGCAGCCGGTGCCCCGATACCGTAGAACACCACGATCTGGCTCAGCAGGACGGCGGCAAGGAACCAGCTCATTTCGTCCCCCTTATCTGGGCAAACCCGCGCTCGACGATTTGCTCGAACATTGCCTTGAGTTCGATTGCGCCGAGCCCCTTGTCCCGCAACGCCTGCACCAGCTCCTCGATCGCGCGCATGGCTTCCTGGCGCAGGAGCAGTTCCACCCGCTGTTGCGCATCCTGGCTGACGAAGGTGCCTTTCGGCCCGGCGGTCCGGATCACCAGGTCGTTTTCCAGCAGCTTGTAAGCCTTGGCGACCGTGTTCGGATTCAGCCCCAGGTCGGCGGCGCACTGGCGGATTGCCGGTAGTGGCGCACCGGGCGCCAGCGTGCCTTGCCGGACCCCCCGGTGGACCTGGCGCACGATCTGCTCGTAGACCGGTTCCGCGCTTGCGACATCGATATCAAGTTCCATGCGGCTTTCGAAATTGTTATGTACTATTACGAAGTAGTACAATGATAATCAGGCATGAAGCCGAAAGCAAGTGGGTGTTGAAAGTTTTTTTGGGATCACGGCAGCGCTTGCAGGATTTCCCTTTAAAACCGCAGTGGTCTGGCAATAGCGTCTTGACGTTGGAAGGATGCGCTACGGCCGGTCCGTGGTCGCGTCGCTACGCAACGTTCGCAGTCCGTGCGGCGTCGCGATCTGCGCGATCAGGTACGGTGAGGTGGACGCCGGCGTTGGAGACACCGACACCGCGCCGTTGAAATCGATCGCGCGCAACAAGCGCTCGATACGCTCCGGCTGCGGATGAAAAATTTCCAGCCGCACTAGCGAAAGACCATGATCCTGCAGCGTGGTCGCCGGATGGACTGGCGCATGCCATTCAATCAATGCGGGCGCCGCCCCGCCAAGTGGCAACTCTCCATCGTCGGGAATCGTGATGTGCCAGTCGAGCGCGCCGCGTGTCATCGGCTCGATCTTGCCGAGATCCTCGGTCGAAGCGGCTGCGGCGCCACGGATGTCGTCGGTACGCGCCACCCATCCAGCCAAAGACGGCTGCGAATCAGGACGCAGCCGATCCAGTCCGAACCAGCGCGCTCGTGCTGGCCCGGGCGCATCCGGATCGATGGCGATGACTTCGAGGAACAGGCCTTCTCCAAGGCGCAGCAACAGATTGTGCGTACCCATGCGCGGATGCTTGCCGCCGGGCCCGGGCGCAACGCCCAGTGTCTGCCGCACGAACGCGGCGCCCGCTTCCAGCGATGGCGCCGTGATGATGAGGTGATCGATACAAGATGACAAATTGGCACTCCTGAAACAAGATGGTCCGACAAATGGCCGTTGCGACATTTTGGAAGCGACGGCCGACGCTTGACGCTATCTCGCGTCTGGCGCGGCCTTGATCATCAGACAACAGGTGGTCCGATTTTTTGTCACAAACGCGCCGCGCCATGCGATCGCACTGGCCTCCGGTTTAACAACACTTCACAAACTTACATTTGTTGCATTAAAGCATCTTAGCTGCGATTGAAACACGGTACAGTGCAAGAACACGTGCAGGCAGCGGACCGGTTCGCTATGCCGTGGTACTCGATCTACCGTCCAGCAAGCGAGGCGCACCATGCAGAATATCCAGGCATTCCGGCAGATTGCCATCGACGCCACCCGTGGCGAATTGAATTTCCCTACCAACGTCAATACCTCGCTGCAGATCCAGAGCGCGCTGGACGATCCCGACTGCCACATCGAGCGCGCCGTCAAGCTGGTATCGGCCGAGCCCCTGCTGGCAGCGCGCATGGTCGCGATTGCCAACTCGGCCGCCTACAATCCCGGCGGCCGTGAAATCACCAATGTCAATGCCGCGGTGTCGCGCCTGGGCTTCCGGCCGCTGCGCTCGCTGGTGGCAGCGCAGATCATGCGCCAGTTCGCCAGCATGCTCACCGACCCGATCCTGCGCGTCAAGGCTGCCCTGTTGTGGGAGCACAGCGCACAGACGGCTGCCATCGCTCACGTGATTGCCAAGCGCATCACGGGCGACGATCCGGAAACCGCTTTCTTTGCCGGCATCGTGCACGAGGTCGGCGGTTTCTATCTGTTCTCGCGCGCCAATGAATTTCCGGGTCTGCTGGACGGCGGCGGTGAAGACTGGCGCGAATACGGCGAACGCGCCATCGGCCGCGCCGTGATGAAAAAACTCGCCGTGCCCGAAGCGGTGCTGACGGCAATGGAAGATGTCTGGTTCGGCGCGCTGGTGTTGCCGCTGGTGCCGAAAGAGGATTCGACGACTTCACAGATCGGCAACACGATCCTGCTAGCCAAGATGCTGGCAACCACGCAGTCCCCGTTTTCCATACATGGGGTGACTGCTACCGAAAACCTGCATGCAACCGTCGATTTCGAATGTGGCGATGGCACCTTGCAAAGCATCCTGCAAGAGTCCGCAGAAGATGTGGCGTCGCTGTCATCGGCATTGTTGATCAGCTGACTTAACATCGGCTTCATCGAACTAAACGCCTGCCGCAATCGACTCATACTCGAGCATGGTTCGGCATATCAGAGGCGCATGTGACCGACGGCTGGCTTGCAGTCACAAGCAGATTCCCGATGCTACACTTCACGCGAGCGCCATTCGGCGCCCCTGCGTCCGCCTGGGCGACAAAAATGATATCAACAATATAAATAATATAAACAATATAAACAATAACAACTGGAGACTTGCATGTTGAACTTCAAGACGTTGAGCGCCGGTACGCTGGCTGCATTCTGCACGATGGCCACCCTGGCCCACACGCCGGCCGAGCCGCCTCACCAAATTTTTGCGGAAGGCGATCTCAAGCTCGACAGCGGCGAAACCATCCGCGATTTTTCGATTTCCTATGTCACGCACGGCACCCTGAATGCCGACAAATCGAATGCCATCCTCGTCGCCACCGCAATCGGCGGCAATCATCATCGTCTGGATTACCTGATCGGCGCAGGCAAGGCGCTCGATCCGGCGAAGTACTTCATCATTTCTACCGATGCGATCGGCAATGGCCTGACCACGTCACCGTCGAACAGCAGCCTGCAACCGCGCATGCAATTTCCACGTTTTACGATGCGCGATATGGTGCAGTCCCAGTACCGACTGATCACCGAGAAATTCGGTATCCGCCGCCTGCAGGCTGTGGTGGGCGCATCGATGGGTGGCATGCAGGCACTGCAAT
>JAYUWF010000009.1:0-23981 GCA_043753685.1 Herminiimonas sp. | reverse complement strand
CGAGCACCTGAACCTGCAGATCGGCGCCGGTCAGACGGTCGCCTTCGTGGGCGCGACGGGCTCGGGCAAGAGCACGCTGCTCAAGCTCCTGCTGCGTTTCTATGCACCGCAGGAAGGTTCGATCCGCCTCGATGGCCGCGACATCGCCGAACTCGATCTGTCGGACCTGCGCCGCAATATTGGCTATGTCAGCCAGGACGTGTTTCTGTCGGACGGAACGGTGGCCGAGAATATTGCCTATGGCCTTCCCGACACGCCGCGCGCTGCGGTGATCGCGGCCGCGCAGGCCGCCGAAGCGCACGAGTTCATCGAAGCCATGGCCAAAGGTTACGACACGCCGGTTGGCGAGCGCGGCCAGAAACTGTCGGGCGGCCAGCGCCAGCGTCTCGCGCTGGCCCGGGCGATCCTGAAAAATCCGCCGATTCTGATCCTGGACGAAGCCACCAGCGCCGTGGACAATGAGACCGAAGCCGCGATCCAGCGCTCGATGGATGTCGTCTCGCGCGGCCGCACCACGCTGATCATCGCGCATCGGCTGTTGACCGTGCGCCAGGCACAGGCGATCTTCGTCATGGAGGCCGGTGCGATCGTCGAGACCGGCACCCACGACGCGCTACTCGCTGCAAATGGTTTGTACGCGAGCCTGTGGCGGCTGCAGACGGGCGAGCCGGCACGCTCGGCCTAGCCTGTAACGGCTTGATACACCAATTGAGCCGGCGAAATTCCGGATTCGGCTACCCTGTGTGGTGGCGCACAGACATTGGCGCCACGGCCGGTCACGCTCATTCCACCCAACAAGGCAGGTCGCTTGCCGCCTGCCTGATGCATGCATCTCCGGATCTTTCGGACGCAGGCGGTGCGCATGTTTTGATTTGAAAGGCATTCACCGATGATTCCGACTTTTTTGCGAACGACTTTTTCGCGCCAGCTTGCCTCCCCGATCTCCGCCGTGGTCGGCGTTTTGCTGACAACAGTGACGAGCGTGACAATGCTGTTCCCATTTACCGCGCAGGCAGCCGACGGCCATTCTGCGGCCGCATTGAAGGCTAAGTACACGGAGCTGGCGCCGCAACTAAAGAACAACCAGTTCCAGCGGCCGCTGGTGTTGAATTCCGCCGAATTCACCGGCTCCCTGAAAGGCGACATCTACGCAGTGGTCGACTATCCGTTTGCCGCCGTCAACACGGCCTTCAACGGTACCGAGCACTGGTGCGACATGCTGATCCTGCACCTCAACACGAAGTACTGCCGGGCTTCCAATGAGGGTGGCGTCGGCAGGCTGGCCGTCAGCATCGGCAAGAAGCACGATCAGCCGCTGGCCGACGCCTACCGCGTCAACTTCACCTTCGGCGTGGCCGCCAGCACGCCGGACTACCTCGACGTGGTACTCGGTTCGCGCGACGGCCCGATGGGGACCAGCGACTACAAGATCCTGCTGGAGGCCGTGCCGCTTGACGCTGGCCATAGCTTCATCCACCTCACGTATTCGTATTCGTACGGCATGGCGGCGCGGATTGCCATGAAGGCCTATCTGGCAACGGTTGGCAGCGGCAAGGTCGGCTTCACCCGCAGCGGCACCGGTGGTGCGGACGATTACATCGGCGGCGTGCGCGGCGTGGTCGAGCGCAACACCATGCGCTATTATCTGGCCATCGATTCCTATCTATCGGCCAGTGGCCGCTCGGCTGGCGGCGAGCAGCTCGACAAGCGTTTGAACAACTGGTTTGCTGCAACCGAGCGCTATGCCAGGCAGCTGCACGAAGTCGAGCGCGACGATTACCTGCAGATGAAGCGCAGCGAGTATCAGCGCCAGCAGACGACGCAGTAACGACGTCCGGTCATTGGTTTTCCGGCGAAGCCTCACACAGGCCGATCTGCAATGCACGTCGGCTGCCCGGCTGTGCAATCAGCGGCGCCGGCCCGAGCGCCGGGTCCGCTCGAAAAAATCGTCCGGCTTGGTCTGGATCCAGGCCACGAATTTCTGAATCTCGGCGTGTGCCAGCAGCGATTCCGCAGTATTGAAGTCGCGCGCCAGTTCGGTTTCGGAAAACAACGCATGGACCTGGCGATGGCAGATCCGATGCATCGGCACGGTCAGCCTCCCCCCTTTCATCTTCGGCACCAGATGATGCTCATCGCGCTGCGCGCGCGGTATCGGTCGATTGCACAAGGGGCAACGTTCGGTGGTTTTTTCAACCTGCCAGGCGGGTGGTTCGATCAGTTTTCGGTGCATAGCGTGACAGTGGCGGACAGACTGAGACATGACACCGTCATGTTAAACGTCTTGCAATCGCCGTGCTGCGGCGCCCCGCCTCGCATACAATATGGGCCATTCGGCACGACCCTGCGCGGTGCATGCCAGCCTTAAATCCCCTTCGAGTCACCATGACGGTTCCGGACCTGCAGGACAAACCCGACAAGCACACCCCGATGATGCAGCAATTCCTGCGCATCAAGGCGGAGCATCCGTCGACCTTGCTGTTCTACCGGATGGGGGATTTCTACGAGCTGTTTTTCGACGATGCGGTCAAGGCGGCACGCCTTCTTGGCATTACGCTGACCCAGCGCGGCAGCTCGAACGGCGAACCCATCAAGATGGCCGGCGTGCCGTTCCACGCAGTCGATCAGTATCTGGCCAAGCTGGTCAAGCTGGGCGAGTCGATCGCCATTTGCGAACAGATCGGCGACCCGGCCACCAGCAAGGGGCCGGTCGATCGCAAGGTAGTCCGGGTCATCACGCCCGGCACCCTGTCCGACGCCGACCTGCTGCCCGCAAAATCCGACCGGCCGCTGGTGGCGCTGTGCTGCGTACAGCAGCGCAAGGTCATGACCGTGGGTATCGCCTGGCTGTCGATGGCCAGCGGCACCCTGCGCATGATGGAATGCGGCGGCGATGGCCGCGCCGTCGGAACGCGATTGAAACAGGAACTCGAGCGCATCGGCCCGGCGGAATTGTTGATTCCAGAAGAGTTCGATCCGGCGTTGCAATCGATCGTGGAAGAGATCTGCGCCGCGCATGGCCTGGGCTCGCCGGTGCGCCGGCCGGCGTGGCAATTTGCAGTCGCCGATGGCGAACGCGCCCTGCAGGAGCAACTCGCGGTCGCCACCCTGTCCGGTTTCGGCGCCGATGCGATGTTGGCGGCCAAGGGCGCCGCCGGTGCATTGCTGACCTATGCGCGTTCGACCCAGGGCGCCGGGCTGCAGCACGTGCGGACCCTGACGGTCGAAACCGAGCAGGAATTCATCGGCCTGGACGCCGCCACCCGGCGCAACCTGGAATTGACCGAAACCATCCGCGGCCAGGATGCCTCGGCCGGTGCGCCGACACTGTTTTCCCTGCTCGACCATTGCCGAACGGCGATGGGGTCGCGCCTGTTGCGGCACTGGTTGCATCATGCACGGCGCGAGCAGAGCGTGGCCACGGCGCGCCACGCCGCGATCACCGTCCTGCTGGCGGCCGACGCCAGCCCGAGTCTGGCACGGGTGCTGGGCGGCATACCGGATATCGAGCGCATCACCACCCGCATCGCGCTGCTGTCGGCGCGCCCGCGCGACCTGGCCGGCCTGCGCGCGGGACTGCAGCAACTGGCGTCGCTGCGCAATCATGTGGCCTTGTGCAGCAGCGCCGCACATGCCCAACCGGCCAACGGCAGCGAAGGCGGCAGCGCGCTCCTGACGACGATCCAATATGCATTGGCCACGCCGGTCGATTGCCTTGATCTGCTGGAGCGGGCCCTGATGGCCGAACCGGCGGCGATGGCGCGCGACGGCGGCGTGATCGCACGCGGCTTCGATGCCGAACTCGATGCATTGCGCGGCCTGTCGGAAAACGCCGGTCAGTTCCTGCTCGACCTGGAAACCCGCGAACGCACGCGTACCGGGATCGCCAACCTGCGCGTCGAATACAACCGGGTGCACGGCTTCTACATTGAAGTCAGCCACGGCCAGACCGACAAGGTGCCCGACGATTACCGCCGCCGGCAGACGCTGAAGAATGCCGAGCGCTACATCACGCCGGAATTGAAGGCCTTCGAAGACAAGGCACTGTCGGCCCAGGACCGGGCACTGAACCGCGAAAAATTTTTATACGAAAACCTGGTGGCCGATCTGGCGCCGTCGATCGCTGTCCTGCAGTCGATCGCCCAGGCCGTCGCCCAGCTCGATACGCTGGTGGCACTGGCCGACCATGCGCAGCGTTGCGGCTGGTGCGCGCCGCAACTTGTCGAGCATGCCGTGATCGACATCGAGCAGGGCCGCCATCCGGTGGTGGAAAAGCAGATCGAACGCTTCATCGCCAACGATTGCAACTTGCACGCCGAGCGCACGATGCTGCTGATAACCGGCCCCAACATGGGCGGCAAATCGACCTACATGCGCCAGGTCGCCCTGATTACCTTGCTGGCGTACGTCGGCAGCTTCGTGCCCGCCGCGCGCGCGGTGATCGGTCCGATCGACCGCATCTTCACCCGCATCGGCGCGGCCGACGACCTGGCCGGCGGCCGCTCGACCTTCATGGTCGAGATGACGGAATCGGCGGCAATCCTCAATGGCGCGACACCGCATTCGCTGGTGCTGATGGATGAGGTCGGGCGCGGCACCTCGACCTTCGACGGCCTGGCGCTGGCCTGGGCAATTGCCCGTCACCTGATCGACACCACCCGCAGCTTCACGCTCTTCGCCACCCATTATTTCGAACTCACGCAATTGCCGGAACTGCATCCGAGCGCGGCCAACGTCCACCTCTCGGCCATCGAACACAAGCACAGCATCGTCTTCCTGCATGCGGTGCAACCGGGTCCGGCTTCGCAGAGTTACGGTCTCCAGGTGGCCCAACTGGCGGGTGTGCCGAGCTCGGTGATCCGCGCCGCACGGCGCCACCTGGCAACCCTGGAAGCGCACTCGTTGCAGAGTACGCCGCAATTCGACCTCTTCGCCAGTGCGGCGGCAGCCGATGAGCTTGCTCCCGGAGATCTGGGCGATGACGAGCGCATCCTGACCCCTGCCGGTAGCGCCGCCGACCCGGTAATGGAAGCCGTCGGTGCAGCGCTGCACGCACTCGACCCGGACCAGCTGACGCCGCGCGCGGCACTCGATGCGCTGTACCGCCTGAAACGCCTGGCCGAGGGCGAGTCGCTGCAATGAGCCCCTACTACCCAGTTCTTGCCATGACGCCGCAGCGGGGCCACCTTCGGTGCTCGGTCGAACGGTTGCTGATCCTGTTTGCCCTGGCTGCCTGCAGCGCCGCAATGGCGCAACCGGCGGCCTTCAGTTTCGGCGTGATCGCACCGGTAAGTACCCGCGCCGCCGACGAAGCCGGATTGCGCGATGCCATCCTGGCCACGGATGCCGACAATCTCGCCTTCGTCGTCAGCAGCGGCATCAAGACCTCGCAGGAAGCGTGTAGCGACAAACTGTTTTTCAGGCGAAAAGAGTTATTCCAGGCTGCGAAAAACGGCTTGATCGTCTCGATCGCCGCCAGCGACTGGAGCCACTGCAAGGCCGACAACGGCCGCTCGATGGCGATCGAACGCCTGAGCAGGATTCGCGACCTGTTTTTCGAGGATGACTTTTCCTTCGGCGCGAGCAAACTGCCGTTGACCCGCCAGGCCAGTACGCCGAAATATCGGACTTATGTGGAAAACCTGCGTTGGGATGTCGGCAACATGGTGTTCGCGACAGTCCACCTGCCGTCCAACAATAACGATTTTGTCGCAGCCGCCGGGCGCAACAGCGAATTCGATGACCGCTTGATTGCCGATCGCGACTGGTTGCACCGGGTCTTCGGCGTGGCCATGCAAAAAGGCGCTGCCGGTATCGTGTTGTTCTGCGATGGCGATCCGATGGCGGTGCCCGACACGCTGGGGCTGCTGGGTCTGGGCGCGCGGCGCGACGGTTTTGCTGAAATCCGCAAGCAGATCCTGACGCTGAGCACCCGCTTTCCCGGCAAGGTCGTGCTGATCCATGGGCAGGAAGGCGCGCCTGCCACCACTGCCGGCACGCTGACATGGCGCGGCAAACTTGGGGATGTGACGCTTGGCAGCGGATGGGTCAAGATGACGGTCGATCCGTCGGCGCCCGCACTGTTTGCGCTCAGTACACCTGGGACGTCGGTACGAACCGCAGCCCAGTAGCCTTGCCGCCGGATGCAATGGCGCTACTGGACGATGCAAAAACTACCCGGCCACTGGCTGGCCGGGCATTGCACTTAAAGCGACTTCCGATCAATGTACGGGCTGGCTGCGGAACTGGTCGCCGGCGTCGTCGTCCCCTTCGTCGTGATGATGGCCGTGTGCGCCATGCACATGCTCGTGCGTGATTTCTTCATCGGTGGCGGCGCGGACTTCACTGACATTCAAGGTGAAGCGCAACGCCATGCCGGCCAGCGGATGATTCCCGTCCAGGACCACCTTGTCGTCGGCAATGTCGGTGACGGTGAAGATCAGCGCTTCTTCTTCCTCGTTGTCGCCATCGGGCATCCCTTCGAACTGCATGCCGACTTCCAGCGGTGTCGGCAGCCGGTTGCGCGGCTCGACCTTGACCAGCGCCGGATCGTATTCGCCGAACGCATCGTCCGGCTCGACCTGGATGGTGGTGTTGTAGCCGACATCCTGGCCGTCGAGGGCTTCCTCGATCTTCGGCAGCGTGTTCTCGTATCCGCCGTGCAGGTACACCATCGGATCCTGACTTTCCTCGATCAGATTGCCCTGGGCGTCGGACAATTTGTAGTGCACAGTCACTACCGTATTCTTGGCAATCTTCATCGCGTTTCCTTTCGTTGAATATGCCCGGATTATAACCGGGCCTCGACTTCGGCAAGTCAATTTGGATCAGCATGACCCGGGCGAATTGACGTGCAACAGTCACACGCGATGGCCGCTCGCAATCGTCACACGCAAATCTTCCCGATTCCACGAAGCCTGCACTGCGCTCGCACCATTGCCACGTTCGGGTTCATTTCCGGCCAGGAGTTCCTTAAAGTTCCAACAAGTGGTTGCCGCTGCACGATTTATAATCCCTTCATGAAAAAACTCACGCTTCTCGGCGGCCTGACGCCTGCCATTTTCCTGCGCGACTATTGGCACAAGAAACCGCTCCTGATTCGTCAGGCAATCCCCGATTTCCTGCCCTTGATGGGTGCCGATGCCCTGTTCGAGCTGGCTGCTCGCGACGATGTCGAATCGCGCGTGGTCAGCCGCAGCGGCAAGAAGCCGGCATGGGAACTGCAGCACGGACCCTTCGCAGCCCTGCCCGGGCCGATGGAAAACGCGAGCGCCTGGACGCTGCTGGTGCAGGGGCTCAATCTGCACGACGCCGCTGCCGATGCCTTGTTGCGCCAGTTCCGCTTCATCCCCGACACCCGCCTCGACGATCTGATGATCAGCTATGCCAGCGATGGCGGCGGCGTCGGTCCGCATGTGGATTCCTACGATGTCTTCCTGCTGCAGGCGCACGGTCAGCGCCGCTGGCGCATCAGTGGCCAGCGCGACCTGACGCTGGTGGACGGCTTGCCGCTGAAGGTACTGCGCAATTTCGTGCCGGAGCAGGAATTCATCCTGGAGCCGGGCGACATGCTGTACCTGCCGCCGCACTATGCGCACGATGGTGTGGCGATCGGCGAATGCATGACCTACTCGATCGGCTTTCGGGCGCCGGCGTTTCAGGAACTGGGCGAAGCCTTCCTGCAATTCATGGGCGACACGGTCGATCTGCCGGGGCGCTACGCCGATCCGCAGCTTGCGCCAACGCGTCACCCGGCCAGGATCGACAGCGCGATGCTGGCGCAGGTCGCAGCGCAGTTGCAGAAGGTGCGCTTTACCGCCGATGACATTGCGATTTTTCTGGGTGAATACCTGTCGGAGCCGAAGGCAAGCGTGGTGTTCGAGTCGCCTGCCCGGCCCTTGTCGGCGGCGCGCTTTGCCCAAGCTGCGGCCCGTCGCGGCATTGTCCTGTCGCGCAAGACGCAGATGCTATATCGCGGCAGCCATGTATTCGTCAACGGCGAATCGTTTGCGGTGGAGGCTGGCGATCGCCCTCTGCTGGCGGCACTGGCCGATCGGCGTGAGCTCGACGGACCGGCGCTGGCGCAAGCCTCGGACGACGTGCGCGAGGCCCTCCATGTCTGGTACGAAGACGGTTGGCTGCTGCTTGCCTGAATGCACGGGCGCTGCCGCAGTGGACGTTGGCAAACGCAGCGTGCATGAAGTCGGTCATGCGCAATTTCCGGCGCTGGGTTTGTGTCATTTTGCCGACCAAAACCCCCTGAAAAGCTTACAAATTACTTACTAAAAAGCAAAGCTGTTGCGCGAGTCGCAAAAAAAACAGCTATAATTACGGGTTAGGAAGCTTTCGACATGTTGCATTGCATCGTTTCATGCGGAAACGCCCTATAGAGCGATAATTACCGGTAATTATTCATCGCGACATTTTTATTTATTCTTTCGAAGGAAACCCCATGAAAAAAACATTATTGATCGCATCGTTGTTGGCTATCGCTCTTGCTGCTTGCAGCAAAAAAGAAGAAGTCGTCGTTCCAGCGCCTGCACCAGCTGCTGCTCCAGCACCTGCTCCTGCAGCTGAGCCAGCACCTGCACCAGCCGCTGCTGCTCCAGCTGCGGCCGCTGATGCTGCTGCTGACGCTGCCAAGGCTGCTGCTACCGATGCATCGAAAGCTGCTGATGCAGCCAAAGATGCTTCGAAAGATGCTTCGAAAGATGCAGCTGTTGCCAAAGACGCTGCCAAAGACGCATCGAAAGCTGCTGACGCTGCGAAGAAGTAATTCTTTACCGCACATGAAAAAACCGACGTTCGCGTCGGTTTTTTTTCGTCTGCAAATACTGCGCGGATCGACTGCCCCGATCGACCGCGCGGCCTCGATCGGCGGCCGATCAGCCAAGCCCGTTGAAACAGGTCAGCAACAGGAAATCGACGATCTGGACGTCGGTGTACTGCCCCATCATTTTCAGGTAATCCACGCTCGGGTCGCATGAGCGCGCATAGATCGTGAACAGCACGACTTCGGTCGGCAGATCGTTGCGAATGGCGCCATCCTTTTTTGCCTGTTCGATCAAATCCCCCAGCAGTTCGTTCAGGTCCAGCACCTTGCCGACGTACTTCATGTTGTTGATCAAACCGTCGCGCAGGGTCGTGTTTTCTGCCGGCAGAGTCGGCAAACCGCCTTGCATTCGCACCTGCAACGCCCACTGCAAGATCGCCCGCAACTGTGCGACGGCCGGCATGTCGGATGCCAGCGAACGGACGTAGGTCAAGGTGTTTTCCAGGAGGCGGATCATGGCCGCTGCGGCCAGCGCTTCCTTGGAGGGAAAATGTTTGTAGAGACTGGCCTTGGCGATGCCGACTTCGGCGGCGACCTCGTCCATGGTCATCAAGTCGTACCCTTTTTTTGCGAGCAAGCCATTGACGGCGTCGATGATGGCATCTTCCCGGACGATCAATTGCTGCTGCTTGAATGAAAGCTTTTGCGGAACACTCATACGTGAAACTTCATGCTGGCCGATCTTCAATGAACTTTTCGGATTATAAGACAACTGATTCAAGGCGCCCGGACTTTCGTGCCGGTTCCATCCCATCGCAGGGTCGGTTGTCGGCCTTCCGGATCACTCAAGGACCTCCCATGCTTCGACCAACTGGTGCGCTGACCGCCGTTCTCGCCCTCTCCATGACGTCCTCCATTGCCGGCGCCGCCGACCTGATCGATACGGCTGTCACCTCCGGCAATTTCAAGACCTTCGTTGCCGCCGTGAAGGCAGCCGGTTTTACCGAATCCTTGCGCAGTTCCGGGCCTTACACCGTTTTTGCGCCCAGCGACGAAGCGTTTTCCCGACTGCCGCCCGGCACCTGGGAAGCCCTGGTCAAGGACAAGGCAAGGCTGGCAAAAGTGATCACGTACCTGGTAATACCGGGGAAGGTACTTGTGGCCGACGTCAAGCCCGGCAAGACCAAGACCCTGGATGGCGCGCAGATCATGCTGAAGTCCGACAACGGCCGCATTACCGTCGATGAAGCGGCCGTCATCGAAAGCGATATCGTGGCCGACAATGGCGTGCTGCATGCCATCGACACCGTGGCAATGCCGAAGTAAGGGCTGCGCCCGGCGGACAAGCAGGCGCACAAGCAGGCGCCCGAGCCAGCGTTTTTTCGATGGTATGCTAGCCCGACAAACCATCAGGAAAGCGCACCGCCGATGCCCGTCAAAGCACCGCGACGCACCCGCGACCGGATCCTCGAACTGTCGCTGCGTCTGTTCAATGAATTCGGCGAACCGAACGTCACGACCTCGGTGATCGCGGAAGAACTGGCTATTTCGCCCGGCAACCTGTACTACCATTTTCGCAACAAGGACGATATCGTCAACTCGATCTTCGTCGAATTCGAAAATGAAATCGAGCGCATGCTGGCAGTCCCCGCCGAACGCCGCCCCACCATCCAGGATGTCTGGATCTATCTGCATCTGATGTTCGAACTGGTGTGGCGGTTCCGTTTTTTCTACCGCGACCTGAACGATCTGCTGTCGCGCAATCGAACGCTCGAATTGCAGTTCAAGCAAATCCTGGCGCACAAGATCAAGGTGGCGCAGCAACTGTGCCAGGGCCTGTGCAGCGATGGCGGCATGGTCGGCACCGAACTCGAAATTTCGGCGCTGGCGACCAACATGGTGGTGGTGGCGACTTACTGGCTGTCCTACGAATACGTGCGCAATCCGCGCAAGTACAGCGAGCAGCAATCGATGAGCGATGCGTTGTTGCGTGGTTGTTACCAGGTGCTGGCGCTGACCGGCCCCTACCTGCGCGGCGAATCGCGTGTGCTGTTCGACAAGCTGGTGCAGGAACACGCCGGACGGGCCGCGTGAGGCCGCGCTGCACAATCCGTTGCAATGCCGATTCCGTTGCGCCGGAAGACAGCGCCTTCCGTATCCAACCTTCTTACGACGCAAGAGCAGATCGATGAAATCATTGTGTGTCTACTGCGGCGCCTCCAACGGCGTCGCCCGAGTCTATGTCGATGCGGCGCAGGCACTTGCCAGGGAGCTGGTCGGCGCCCGCATCGCCCTGGTCTACGGCGGCGGCAACGTCGGCCTGATGGGTGTGATCGCCGATGAAGTCATGCGCCTGGGCGGCGATGTCACCGGCGTGATTCCCCAGGCGCTGACGGAAAAGGAGGTCGGCCATCGGGCCGTGACCCGCCTGCACGTGGTCGACGACATGCATCAGCGTAAAGCCATGATGGCGGAACTATCGGATGGATTCATCGCCATGCCGGGCGGCATCGGCACCCTGGAAGAATTGTTCGAAGTGCTGACCTGGTCGCAGCTCGGCTTGCACGACAAGCCGATCGGACTATTGAATGTGAACGGTTTCTACGATGGCTTGATCACGTTCGCCGGCCACCTGGTCGGCCAGGGATTTCTGAGACCGGCGCATGCCGAACTGATGATGCATGAAGCCGAACCGGCGCGCTTGCTGGCGCGCTTTGCCGCCTTCGTGCCGGATCGCAGCGTCAAGATTTTGAACCGCTCGGCTGCCCAGGACCTGTTGCGCTGACTGCACCAGTCTGAGTCCTCAAACGGCGTCGAGTGCCTGTCTGAAATCCTCGACCAGGTCCTCGGTATCCTCGATGCCGATCGACACCCGTATGAGCGATTCTGCGATCCCCATGCTGGCACGCCGCGCAGCGCCCATCTCGTAGAAAATCGTGTGCGCCACCGGAATCACCAGCGTGCGGGTGTCACCCAGGTTACTGGCGGAGACACCGAGCTTCAGGCGATTCAGATAATCGAAACAATCGATGCCCTCGGCCAGCTCGAAACTGAACAGGCTGCCGAAAGCGCGAAACAGTTCGGCCGCGATCCCATGCTGCGGATGCGAGGCCAGTCCCGGATAGTGCACCGCCGCCACGCGCGGATCGGCCTCCAGCATCCGTGCCACGGCCATGGCGCTCGCACATTCACGGTCCAGGCGCAATGCCATGGTCTCCGAGCCGACGGCCAGGTGGTGCGCCGCTTCCGGCCCGAGGGTGCCGCCGAAATCGCGCAATGACTTGGCCCGTACCTGCGCCATGCCCCACTGCACGGCAGGGAATTTTTTGTAGGTCTCGAAAATGTTCGGATACTGCGCCCAGTCGTACAGACCGGTGTCGGTCAGGCTGCCGCCGAGCGCATTGCCGTGGCCGCCGATCGATTTTGTCAGGGCATTGACCACCAGGCTGGCGCCGACTGCCTTCGGCCGGAACAGATAGGGCGAGGTCATCGTGTTGTCGACGATATAGACGATGCCGCGCGCCCGGCACAATGCGCCGATGCGCGCCAGATCCGCCACCTGGGTGCGCGGATTGGCGATGGTTTCGACGAACACGATGCGGGTGGCCGGCGTGATGGCGGCCTCCACATGGGCCACATCGGTGGCATCGACGAATGCCACGTCGATGCCCTGCCCGGCCACGGTCTGCCACATGCTGTTGGTATTCCCGAACAGGAAGGCCGACGACACGACATGATCGCCTTCGCGCAGCAAGGCCTGCACCACGGCGGCAATCGCAGCCATGCCGGTGGCAAAGCAGATGGTCGCGTAGCCGTCTTCCATCCGCGTGACCTTGTCCTCCAGCGCGGAGACGGTCGGATTGCCCTGACGGCCATATCGATAGCCTTGCTGGCGCCCCTGGAACACGGCTGCCAGGTCGCGTGCATCGTTGTAGCCGAAGGTGACCGAGGTATGGATCGGCTTGTGCAGCGAGCCGTGCTCGATCGGCTTTTGCCGGTCGCTGTGCAGGGTGGTGGTGGTAAAGCCGTAAGACTTTTTATCGGTGCTCATCGGAGTGTCGTCGCCCTGCAATGACTTAAGCTGTCCCAGCTTAATCCACCTGCGCAAGATTTAAATTGAGTTGGGAACGCACTGCATCCTCGTTTTCGGGTTGCGGATTGTTGCGCTTGAATTCGATGCGATCGAGATAATCACGCGAAATGTCCCCGGTAACGTACACGCCGTCGAAACACGATGCCTCGAAATTGCGCAACATCGGATTGACATCCGAAATCGAGCGTTTCAGCGAATCGATGTCCTGGTACACCAGCGCATCGGCCGTGATCTCGCGGCAGACTTCTTCCTCGCTGCGGCCGTAGGCGATCAGCTCGTTACGGGTCGGCATGTCGATGCCATACACGTTCGGAAATTTCACCGGTGGCGCCGCCGAGGCGAAGATCACGCGCTTGGCGCCGGAGTCGCGCGCCATCTGCACGATTTCGCGCGAGGTGGTGCCGCGCACGATCGAATCGTCCACCAGCAGCACGGTCTTGCCTTTGAATTCGGAACCGATGGCATTGAGTTTCTGGCGCACCGATTTCTTGCGGATGGCCTGGCCCGGCATCAGGAAGGTGCGGCCGATGTAGCGGTTCTTGATGAAGCCTTCGCGATAATCGAGGTTCAGTTTCAGCGCCAATTCCATCGCCGAGGGACGGGAAGAATCCGGGATCGGCATGACGACGTCGATCTCGCCCGAAGAAAACTCGCGCCGCACTTTTTCAGCGAGATATTCGCCCATCTTCAGCCGGGTCTGGTACACCGATGCGCCATCGATGACCGAGTCCGGCCGCGCCAGGTAGACATATTCGAATGCGCAGGGATTGAGCGTTGGATTTTCGGCGCACTGCTGGTTGTATAGCTTGCCATCCATGTCGATGAAGATCGCTTCGCCGGGTATCACGTCGCGCAGGAAGCGGAAACCCAGGCCTTCGAGCGCCACCGATTCGCTGGCCACCAGGTACTCCGGACCCTTGTCGGTTTCATTGAAACCGATGCACAGTGGACGGATACCGAACGGATCGCGGAAGGCCAGCAAGCCGTAACCGGCGATTTGCGCCACCGCGGCATACGAACCACGGACCCGCTTGTGCAGCACGCCAACCGCCTTGAACAGTGCCGCCGGATCGAGCGAAAAGCCGAAGGTCGCTTCCTGGATTTCATGCGCCAGGACGTTGAGCAGGACTTCGGAGTCGGAGTCGGTGTTGAGGTGCCGGCGATCGTTCTTGAACATCTCGATCTTCAGCTGATCGCAATTGGTCAGGTTGCCGTTATGCGCCAGCACGATGCCGAACGGTGCGTTGACGTAGAACGGTTGCGCTTCTTCGGCGCTGGACGTGCCGGCGGTCGGATAACGCGCCTGGCCGATGCCTGCGTTGCCGAGCAATGAACGCATGTTGCGCGTGCGGAAAACGTCGCGCACCAGGCCGTTCGCCTTGTGCATGCAGAACGCGTTGCCGTGATTGGTTGCGATGCCCGCCGCATCCTGTCCACGATGCTGCAACAGCAGCAATGCGTCATAGATGATCTGGTTGACGGGATTATGGGAAACGACGCCGACTATGCCACACATGGTGGGAACTCCTCAACTAAGACAATTCGGTACTGCGTTCGGTACTGCTTCAAAACGTCACATGCCGCGCCAGGTCGCCCGGCAGGTACGGCAACATGGTGCGCGCCGCGGTCTCTGCCAGGGCGCTGAAGACCGCGTCCTTCCAGAAGGGCTGGCGCGGAATCGCGGTGGTGCCGCACACCAGCACCGCCGCCAGCACCAGCAATACGCCGCGCGCCAGGCCGAACAAACCGCCCAGACCCCGATCGACCACCGTCAGCCCAGTCGCCTTGACGATCGCATCGACCGCCAGCATCAGCAACAGCATCAGCAATTTCACGCCAATGAACAAGGCCAGAAACGCAACGATCAGGCGGCCGGATTGTCCGGGCACGACATCCGGCAGCATCACCGCCAGCGCGTCGCAGTACGCATTCGCGACCCAGAACGCCACTACCCAACCCAGCAACGACAGGATTTCCTTGACCAGTCCGCGCAAGGTGCTGATGACCACCGAGCACACCAGCACGAACAGCACCAGGTAATCGAATACCGTCAAGCCGACATCCGTCGAATTTGCCGCAGACGCGGACGACGGGTCACAGGCTCGATGGCACCAGGGTACCGTTCAAGCCGATCGACGAAAGCTTGGCGCGCACCTTGTCGGCTTCCTCGCGGCTGCCGAGCGGCCCGATGCGGATGCGGATGCGCTCGCCACTGTCGGTCGCAACTTTCTGGGTATAGGAACTGATGCCGGCATCCTTCAGTTTGCCGCGCAGTTCACTGACTTTTTCGGTCGAGGCCAGCGCTGCGACCTGTACCGTGAATTTGGTCGCCTTGGCATCGGCGCTGCCACCGGATTCAAGGATCGCCTTGGCGCGCGCCGTATCGGCGGATCTCTCGCTCGTCGCCACGACTGCCGGTTCGGCCTTTGGCCTGGCGGACTCAGGCTTCGGCCTGGCGGGCGCGGCAAGCGGTGTTGGCGCCGTCGATGCTGCCACTTTCGGAGCTGCCGGCATTGGAACCAGTTCTTCCTTCGGGTCGAGCGCTGCGGCGGTCGCCACGGTGGCAGCGGCAGCGCTCACAGAGGCATCTGCCCTGCCCGACTTTGGCGAGGCAGCAGGCGCCGACACGGGCGCGGCTGGGAGCGGCGCCGCGGTGGCCGGTGCCGAGGCTGCAGGTTTGTCTTTGGAAGGGATTTCGATCGTCACGTCGTCGGCCAGCGGCTTCGGTTCGGAATCGAGCACCATCGGCAGGCCGATCACGACGGCCAGCACCAGGGCAATGGCGCCGACCAGGCGTCGCCTTGCACGTTTTTTTTCGGGCAACACCGGATCCACCGGCGCCTTGTCGCCATTGCTGCCGGCGCGGCCGGCCAACTTGCGCTTGCGGGGGCGCGTCACCGAAGAATCGGACTCGGCCCGCGAAAAATAAACACTGTCTTCGGCAGGCGTTTCTTGCTTGTTTTTACGAAATGACGAGAACAAGCTCATGCGCTGGATCACTGGTTGGTCAGGATGATTCGGTGTGCGTTCCGGCGTTGCGGGCAGCCATCACGCCGGCAACGGTAAGAAACGATCCGAAGACCGCAATTCTATCATTCTCCCCTGCCCGTCCCGTTGCGTTCACGAAAGCTTTTTCAGGTGAATCGAAGGTTTTGATGGTGCAGTCCGCATCTGGTTCATCGGAAGGCACGATTCCGGCGGCAATCAGTTTTTCTTGCAACTGTCGAGCCGTCGCAGCGCGTGGCAGCGGCAGGTCGGTCACGCACCAGTGGTCAACCCGGCCTTTCATCTGCGCGATGACGCCGTCGATGTCCTTGTCGAGCATCGAACCGAACACCGCATAGGTGTAGGGATGAAAGCCCATGTTGTCGAAATTCTGCGCCAGGGTCGCGGCCGCATGCGGGTTGTGGGCAACGTCGAGGATCACCGTCGGGCGTCCCGGCAAGACCTGGAACCGGCCCGGCAAGTCGACCATTACCAGGCCGCTGCGCACTTCCTGTGCGCCGACCGGCAGGCGCATGCGCAGTGCTTCCAGCGCCGCCAGCACGGCAGAGGCATTGAGCAGTTGATTCGCGCCGCGCAGACTCGGGTATCCCAGGGCATTGCGGCGCTGCGTGCGACCGCCGAAGTTCCACTGCTGCTTGTCGCCCGAATAATTGAAGTCGCGGCCCAATAGCCACAGGTCGGCACCGATCGCTTCCGCATGCGCCACCAGGGACGCCGGCGGTATCGGGTCGCTGCAGATTGCGGTGCGGCCGGCGCGGAAGATGCCCGCTTTTTCGAAACCGATCTTTTCGCGGGTATCGCCCAGATATTCGACGTGGTCGATGTCGATACTGGTGACGATCGCCACATCGGCGTCGATCACGTTGACGGCATCCAGGCGCCCGCCGAGGCCGACTTCCAGAATCACCACATCCAGATGCTCGTGCTGCAGCAGATGCATGATCGCCAGGGTCGTGAATTCGAAGTAAGTCAGCGATATGTCACCGCGCGCGGCTTCGACCGCGGCAAAACTGTCCATGAATTGCGCGTCAGCAGCGGATTGACCGCCGATCCGGGCGCGCTCGTTGAACTTCAGGAAATGCGGCTTGATGTAGAGGCCGACCCGGTAACCGGCCTGCAGCAGGATCGATTCCAGCATCGCGCAGGTCGAACCCTTGCCGTTGGTGCCGGCCACCACCACCACCGGGCATTCGAAGCGGATGTCCAGGCGCTGCTTGACCTGCATGACCCGATCCAGGCCCATGTCGATGGTCTTCGTGTGGCGCGTCTCGAGGATGGCCAGCCAGGCGTCGAGGGTGGCCGGCGCGGCAGTCACCGCGGCAGCAGTGGGAGTAGTAACAGAACCGGGGACATCAGGCAGCATGATCGTTCCGAGTTGGTAATTCGATGCGAGCCGATTAGATGGGGACGGCGGCTCGGATTAAAAGCAATGATTTCACTGTCTGAAACATGGCTCACGAAACATCGCGCGGAGGCACCGCAGGTATCAGCAAAAAGCCCGGGTACGCAGGGCGCCCCGGGCTTCTGAACACGAAGGCCTCAGGCCAGGACGTCGGCAGCCTGATTTTGCAGCAACGCCAGCAGGCGGGCAATTTCTTCCCGCATCTTGCGGCGGTCGACGATCATGTCCACGGCGCCCTTTTGCACCAGGAATTCGGCGCGCTGGAAACCTTCTGGCAGTTTCTCGCGGACGGTGTTTTCAATCACGCGCGGACCGGCAAACCCGATCAGGGCCTTGGGTTCGGCAATCACCACATCGCCCATGAAGGCGAACGAGGCCGAGACACCGCCCATGGTCGGATCGGTCAGCACGGAAATGAACGGCAGGCGTTTTTCCGACAGCTTGGTCAGCATGGCAGTGGTCTTCGCCATCTGCATCAAAGAAAGCAAGCCTTCCTGCATCCGCGCGCCACCGGTGGCGGTGATGCAGATGAAAGGCACCTTTTGCTCGATCGCGATTTGCGCACCGCGCACGAAGCGCTCGCCCACCACCGACCCCATCGAGCCGCCCATGAATTCGAATTCGAAACACGCCACCACCACCGGCAGCGACATGATGGCGCCGCCCATGACGATCAGGGCATCGGTTTCGCCAGTGGCTTCCATGGCCGCTTTCAGGCGATCCGGATATTTCTTGCTGTCCTTGAATTTCAGGGTATCGACCGGCAGGGTTTCCTGACCGATGTCGTAGCGGCCTTCCGGGTCGAGCAAGGCATCGAGCCGCTCGCGCGCGCGGATGCGCAGGTGATGATTGCACTTCGGACAGACGTGGATGTTCGATTCAAGATCGGTGCGGTACAAAACCGCTTCGCAGGAAGGGCATTTGACCCACAGGCCTTCAGGTACCGACTTGCGCAACGCAGGATCGGAACGCTTGATCCGCGGGGGTAGTAATTTTTCCAGCCAGCTCATTGCGACCTTTCAATTGTCAGGCAAGCGCCATTGTAACGTCAGGCCAGTCAATGCCACGTTCAAGCCTTGAAATTTCTGTCGGTCCAGCGGTCCGACGCAATCATTGCGCGCAGAGCGTCTCGCCGTGGCGATCCGGGGTGTTTTCCCGTTACGCGTCCAGGGCCCGACGAATTTCGGAAATGAAAGTCTGCACTGCAGCGACGGCATGCTCGCGCGGCGTGTTTTCCAGCTCCTGGATGATGCGACTACCGATCACGACCGCATCGGCCACGCTGGCGATGGCGCGCGCCGTGGCGGCATCGCGAATGCCGAAGCCTACGCCGATCGGCAGTTTGATATGGCGGCGGATGGCGGCAATGCGCTGCGCGACTTCATCGATGTCGATATTGGCGGCGCCGGTGACACCATTCAGGGACACGTAATAGCTGAAACCGCTGCCCACCTTCGCCACCTGCGCGATGCGTTCCTCGGTCGAGGTCGGTGCCAGCAAGAAAATCGGATCCAGACCTGCCGCCTGCATCGCCACGCCGAATTCCTCGCACTCTTCCGGGGGGTAGTCGACGACAATGGTGCCGTCGATGCCGGCGTCGACGGCCGCCGCGATGAAGGCGTCCTGGCCCATGCGTTCGATCGGATTGGCATAACCCATCAACACCACCGGTGTGGTGGCATTGGTCTGGCGAAAAGTCCTCACGTAGCCCAGCACATCATTCATGCCGACGCCAAATTTCAGGGCCCGTTCGCAAGCGCGCTGGATCACCGGTCCCTCCGCCATCGGGTCTGAAAACGGCACCCCCAGTTCGAGGATGTCGGCGCCCCCGGCCACCAGTGCATGCATCAGCGGCACCGTCATGTCGGGTGCCGGATCGCCGGCGGTGATGAATGGGATCAATCCCTTTTTGTTCTGTGCGGCGAGTGCGGCGAAAGTCGCCTGGATTCTGGACATGAAAATGGTCTTTTTTTATAGGTGTTGGAAAATGGCGCTTGCTGCGGCCTGAGACAGCGCTGGCCGGCCACAGCGCGTGAACCGGACTGTACGAGTCGAAAAATTTCGTTGCGAGCCAGCAGAAAGCGTTGGCGCCGCCGGTCACCCGGCCGGCGCCCGGACGTCACTTGTGCAGCGTGATGGCTTGCTCGGCGCCGACCTTGCACGATTCACGGCAATAGAAATTCATGCCCATGCGTTCGGCCACCGTATGCATGTCCTTGTCGCCGCGGCCGGACAGGTTGGCCAGGATAATGCGGTCTTTCGGCCAGGTCGCGGCCAGCTTGGCGGCGTAGGCCAGCGCATGCGCCGATTCGAGCGCCGGAATGATGCCTTCGATCAGGCAGCAGTCGTGGAAGGCCTGCAGCGCTTCGTCGTCGTTGATGGTCACGTACTGGGCCCGTCCCAGGTCCTTCAGCCAGGCATGTTCCGGACCGACGCCGGGATAGTCGAGGCCGGCCGAGACCGAATGGGTTTCGATGATCTGACCGTTTGCGTCCTGCAGCAGATAGGTGCGGTTGCCGTGCAGGACGCCCGGCGAGCCGGCAGTGAGCGACGCAGAATGCTTGCCGCTGTCGATGCCCTCGCCGCCTGCCTCGACGCCGATCAGCTGCACATCCGGATAGTCGATGTAGGGATAGAAGATCCCCATGGCGTTCGAGCCGCCGCCGACGCAGGCGATCACGGCATCCGGCTGGCGTCCGGTCATTTCCGGCATCTGCACCTTGCATTCCTCGCCGATGACCGACTGGAAATCGCGCACCATCATCGGATAGGGATGCGGGCCGGCCACGGTGCCGATGATGTAGAAAGTGTCATCGACATTCGTGACCCAGTCGCGCATGGCTTCGTTGAGCGCATCCTTCAGGGTCTTCGAACCCGATTCGACCGGCACTACGGTCGCGCCCAGCAGCTTCATGCGGTACACGTTCTGGGCCTGGCGCTTGATGTCTTCGCTCCCCATGTAGACCACGCATTCGAGGCCGAAGCGCGCGCAGATGGTCGCGGTGGCCACGCCGTGCTGGCCGGCCCCGGTCTCGGCGATCACGCGCGGCTTGCCCATGCGGCGCGCCAGCAGCGCCTGGCCGATCACATTGTTGATCTTGTGGGCGCCGGTGTGGTTCAGGTCTTCGCGCTTGAAGTAGATCTGCGCGCCGCCCATTTTTTCCGACCAGCGCTTGGCGTGATAGATCGGGCTCGGGCGGCCGACGAAGTGCTTCAGTTCGTAATTGAATTCCCGGATGAATTCGGGATCCTTGATGTAGTGCGCATAGGCGGCCTTCAGTTCCGACAACGCGTGGGTCAGGGTTTCGGAGACGAAGCTGCCGCCGTAGCGGCCGAAGTGGCCCTTCGCGTCCGGGAAAGCATACGGTGCGGCATTCGATTCAGCAGCAGCGCTGGGCGCGGCAACCGGTGCATTGGCAATTGACTGGTTCATTTCGGGTCTTCCAGAGTGAATTCATGGGCTGTACATACGCGATGCAGGCGGCTTCAGACTGCCGGCCTGCCGTGCGTCCGGTCACCGGTGCCGGGACCGGTAACGGTGGCATCGGCGGATTGCACCGCAGCGACGAAAGCAGCGATGCGCGCGGCGTCCTTGATGCCGGGCTGTCGCGTGTCGCCGTGGAGTCCTTCGACCCCAGTACTGACATCGACGGCGTGCGGCCGCACGCGTAATACCGCGTCAGTCGCGTTTAGTACGTGCAAGCCACCACTTAAAACGACCCGAGGCGCGAGCTCTTCTGGAATGACTGACCAATCGAACACCTTTCCACCCCCGCCATAGCCATCGACGAAGGCATCCAACAACAGGCCGGCAAACAGGTCACCGGTGGCGCGGCAGCGCAGCTCGTATTTTATCAAATCCCCGGCATTCATATCGGGGCGTACCCTCAAGGCAACGATGAATGGCCGATTTGCCAGGCTGGCGGCGGCGGCGCACTGCTCTGGCGTCTCGTCTCCATGGAACTGCAACAGCGACACCGGTGCAATCGCAACGGCCGCGGCGACCGCTTCCGCACTGGCATTGACGAACAGGCCAACGGTCGAAACAAACGGCGGAATCGCCTGCATCAAGCTGGCGGCGGCCAGCGGCGTGACGTAGCGCGAGCTTTTTTCGTAGAACACGAAACCGAGCGCATCGGCGCCGCACGCAACGGCGGCGGCAACGTCTTCGGCCCGGGTCAGGCCACAGATCTTGATTCGGGTTCGGCGCATCGCTTCGGTGGGTTGGAATTCGGTTGAACGGGAAAAAGGAATGGTGCTGGCAGCGCCATTTCAGCGTGAGACGGAGGCGTGGTTGTAAGCATAGATCCAAGCTTCATTCACGTCGCCGTCTGCAGCCAGGGAAACCCCGATCCGCTTTCGACCGGCAGTTGCCACTTCAAATCGTAATCGATTTTCGCCAGGTACAGACCATCGGCCATGAAAGTCGGTGCCGCGCGACTGCGGTCGGCCGCATGCAGCAGTTCACTGACCCATTCGGGCGGATATTTGCCGTAACCCACATACACCAGCGAGCCGACGATATTGCGCACCATGTGATGCAGGAAAGCATTGGCGTGAAACGTGAACACGATCATGTCGCTACGCCGCGACAGATCGATCCGGTGCATGGTCTTGACCGGTGACTTGGCCTGGCAGTCGACCGCCCGGAACGCCGAAAAATCGTGCGTCCCCAGCAGCAGGTCGGCCGCGCGCTGCATGGCGTGGACATCCAGGCGGCGAAATGCCCAGCCGCATTTTCCGGTCAACAGCGGCGCGCGTACCGGATGGTTGTAGAGCGCATAGTGATAGGTGCGGGCGTGGGCACTGAAGCGGGCATGAAAACCGTCCGGCGACTGGGCCGGCACTTCGGTCGCCCAACGCACGGCAATCGAGGGCGGCAGGAAGGCATTCAGGCCGCGCACCCAGGAGTTCGGCTCGCGCTCGACCTCGGTATCGAAGTGAACCACCTGCGCCAGCGCGTGCACGCCGGCATCGGTGCGGCCCGCGCAATGGGTTTGCAGTTCCGCCAGGGTGAACTTCTTCAGCGCTGTTTCCAGCCGGTCCTGGACGGTACGGCCGCTGGCCTGCGTCTGCCATCCCTGCCACGGCGCGCCGTCGTATTGCAGCCCCAGAACCACGCGCTTCATCGGACTGCTTTCAAAACGGATCCTTGGGGGGGTGGGCGGCATGCGGAACCGGAATGCGCGCAAACGGTCGAAAAAAAACGGGTGCCGACTCAGCGCCGCACCCGTCGATCATACCTGCATTTCCTTGCGCAATCAGAAGGCGCGGCTAGAGTCCAGCCGCGCCGTCAACGGCGCAGGCAGTCGAATTGTCAGCCTGGGTAGACGAGCAGGCTTCAGCCCAGCCGCGCCAGGATCGATCTGGCTTTGTCGGCCTGCTCCCCGGTTCCGCCCTTGACCACTTCATCGAGAAGCTCGCGCGCACCATCCTTGTCGCCGATTTCCTGATACGCGACGGCCAGGTCAAGCTTGGTCGCCATTTCGGCGCTGTTGCTGATGCCGCCGCTGCTGGCGCCGTCGTCGGCACCGGTGCCGGTGTCGAGATCGAGTTCGTTGAAGTCGTCACGGGCGGCACTCGCGGTCGCCGGATTGAAGACGGTCGTATCGAGCGCCAGCGGCGCTGCCGGCGCCGGATTGCCGGGCAGATCGAGGGTGATGCCGGAGAGATCGAATTCAAGCGGATCGGGATGTGCGGCCGGTGGCGCCAGATCGGCGTCGGCAGCACCGTGCAGCGCATGCACGCCCGTGTCGTGCGCGGCGAGGTCGAATTCACCGATGGCGACCGGCTCCGGGATGGCGGCCATCGCATGCACCGGACCCGGTGCGGCCAGCGCTTCCTCGGCCTTTTCATTTTGCAGGAAATCGAAATCGAGGGCCGACAGCGGCGCATCGTCGAGTTCAGGTTCGGCCGCGGTTGCCGGCGGCAGGACGGGCTCGTGGCGCTTGTCGTGCGTGACGGCCGGGGTGCTCGGCTCGCTATCGAAACGCATGCCGTCGAGGTCGAAGTCGAGTGCATCGTTGGAGGCCGCGGCCACCGGTGCGACCGTCACGGGCGCCGCTTCCGGCAGAGGCAGTTCGTCGTTGGGCATGACCGGCGCGGTCGCCACAGCCAGTTTCTCGGTGCCGTGCAAGAGTCCGCTTTCCGGGAAAATCTGGGTCGAGCTGACTTCTTCCAGGAAGGCATCGAGGTCGGAATGATCTTCCACCGGCAGCGTCGGCGTCATCAACAAGGCCGCGCCGGCGCCGCCTGCCACTGCTGCGGCAGCGACGGAGCCGGTCTTGCCGCTGACGTACATCGGATTGTTCGGATCGAGCGCGAAACCCATGGTCGCTGCCTGCGCCCAGTCGTCGCCCTCGCCCTTGGTCATGCTGTAGAGCTCGGTGGCGACGCTTTCGAATGCCCGCACATCCTTGCGGGTGGCGTAGATTTCGAGCAGCTTGACCCGCACGGCGTGACGCTCGGGTTGCGTGCGCAAGGCTTCCTTGAGAATTTCCTCGGCCTGGGCATCGCGGCCATAGGCGATGTACACGTCTGCTTCGGCGACCGGATCGACTTCATTGCTGTCGAGATTGCTGGCCGACGGAGCGAAATTCGAATTGAAGACGCTGTTGTTGGTATCGACGCTTTGTCCGCCGGTCGAACCGAACAGGGAATTGGTTTTCAGGGTGCTGTCGGCAATCGTGCTGTCCTGGAAATCCTTC
>JAYUWF010000008.1:0-8013 GCA_043753685.1 Herminiimonas sp. | reverse complement strand
ACCGACAGCGACTTGCGCGCCATTGTCGGCAAGGCGACGTTGACGTACGTGCCGGCCAGCAGCTTGCCATTCGGATTCGGCAGAGTGACTTCGATTTGCAGCGTCCGGTTGGCGGAATCGATCGCACCCGCCGTTCGCGCCACGGTGCCGCGGTAGACTTGTCCGGGCGCCTCGGCTTGCGTGATGTCGACGCCCTCGCCGGTCTTGATCAATTGCGCATAGGCTTGCGGCACGTACACGTACGCTTTGAGGGCGCCGGTTTGCGCGAGCGTGAACAGAGCCTTGGCTGCGCCGCCATTGCCGGCATCGATCAGGTCACCGATGTTGACGTTGCGCCGCGTGATGGTGCCGGCAAATGGCGCCACGATCCTTTGGAAGGACTTCAATTCCCGCAGGCGCAGGATATTGGCATCGGCGGCGGCCAGATTGGACTGCGCCTGCGCCAGCGTGCTCTGGCGCTCATCGAGTTCCTGTTGCGACACGGCGTCCTGCTTGCGCAGATTTTGCCAACGGCCAAACGATGTCTTCGCCAGCTCCACCGTGGCGACGATCTGCGGTCGCGCGGCGATTGCCTGTGACAGTTGCTGATCGATTTCAGGCGTGGAGATTTCGGCCAGCAGATCGCCCTTTTTTACCTGTGCGCCGATATCACTGGTCCAGCGGGTGACGTAGCCGGCACTGCGGGCATAGATCGGCGCCTCTACACTGCCTTGCAAGGTGCCCGGCAACGTGATCGGCTGACTGCGCGCATTGCTGATGGCGGTCACCGTGACGACATGCTGCTGGTTCAATTGCGCGGTGCCGGCTTCGAGCGCGCGCGCGTTCCCGATGCGCAGCACGACCGTGGCAATGGCGCCCAGCAGCAGCAGTCCCAGCAGGACATACACGCCGATGCGGAAGCGCCGCACGATCTGCGCGCGCTGCAGCGGCGGCGCATGCCGGCCGTCGTCCGCATGGATCTGCAAGGTGGCATGTCGTTGGTCGGTCATTCGGTCGGTCCTGTCGGAGTCGGGGTCGGGGTCGGGGTCTGGCTCGGTGCTTCAGGGGTGGAGGTGGAGGGTCGCGGCGGCCGTCCTCGACTGCGTGATTCACCGCGTGCAGCAGCTTTCTGTTCACGCCGCTCACGCCGTGCCTCGAGCCGGCGATGCACGCCCGCAAACACCAGCGGCACGAAGAACAGCGTCGACACCGTGGCAAACAGGAGTCCGCCAATGACGGCACGGCCGAGCGGCGCATTCTGTTCGCCGCCCTCGCCCATGCCGATTGCCATTGGAATCATGCCGATGATCATCGCCAGTGCCGTCATCAAGACCGGCCTGATCCGCGTCGCGCCCGCTTCCAGCGCCGCTGATAGCGGCGGCAATCCATCCTGCAACCGTTGCCGGGCAAATGAGATCACCAGGATGCTGTTGGCGGTGGCCACGCCCATGGTCATGATGGCGCCCGTCAATGCCGGCACCGACAGCCGCGTGCCAGTCAGGAACAACATCCAGGCAATTCCCGCCAGCGCGGCCGGCAAGGCGCTGATGATGATCAGCGGATCGATCCAGGCTTGAAAATTAACGACGATCAACAGGTACACCAGCACGATCGCCAGCGCCAGTCCGACGCCCAGGCCGATGAAGGAAGACTGCATGGTTTCAACTTGGCCGCGCACGGCGATCTTTGCGCCGCGCTTCAATTCGGGACGCATTTCTTCGACGATCTTGTCGACTTCGGCGGCAACGCTGCCCAGATCGCGGCCCTGTACGCTGACATAGATGTCGATTACCGGCGCCAGGTTGTAGCGCGAGACAGATGCCAGCTGCGTCGCCGGCGCCACCTTGACCAGGTTGCCGAGCAATTGGGTCGGCGCGTTGGCGTTGGCATTGACCGGCGTGCGCAACAGGGCATCGAGCGTATCGATGCGGTATTGCGGCGTCTGCACGACGATGTTGTAGATGACGCCGTTGACGGGATTGAGCCAGAATGCCGGCGCCGTCTGAAAACTGCCGGCCAGCGAGACCAGCACATTCTGGGCGACGTTGACGGCGCTCAGGTTCAGCTGCTGCAAGGCGGTCCGGTCCATCTGCAGTGAAATCGCCGGCTGGTTCAGCCTTTGCTGGATGTGGGTATCGACCGTGCCGGGAATCTGCTGGATGCGCTTCATGATCTTCGAGGCCAGCGCATGGTTGGCCGCGATGTCGTTGCCCGAGAGCTGTACGTCGATTGCTGCCGGCAAGCCGAAATTGAGGATCTGCGTGACGATGTCGGCCGGCTGGAAAAAGAATTCGATGCCCGGGAACCGCGCCGGCAGGGTCTTGCGTAACTGGTCGACGTAGTTCTGGGTCGGCCGATGGTCGGGCTTCAGGGAAATCTGGATTTCGCCGTCCAGCGTGCCGATCGTTCCGGCGTTGCTGTAGGACAGATTGATGCCGCTGTTGGGTACGCCGAGGTTGTCGAGGATGGTGCCGAGTTCGCTTTTCGGAATGATTTCACGGATCACGTTTTCGACCTGGTCGGCCAGGCGTGCAGTTTCCTCGATCCGGGTGCCGGTCGGCGCGCGCATGTGCAAGCGAATCTGGCCGGCGTCGACGCTCGGGAAAAAGTCGCGCCCCAGGACCAGGAACAGGCCGCACGACAGCACCGCAAAACTGAGGAACGCCAGGGAAAAGAACTTGCGCCGCGCCAGCAGTCCTGCCAGCACCACGATGTAGCCGCCGCGCATGCGCTCGAACTGGTGGTCGAAGCGTTGATAGGTGCGCTGGAAAAAATTCGGCGTCGGCGACGGCGTGGCCTGCGGATCGTGGTTTGCCATGAGCAGCATCACCAGCGTGGGCACCAGGGTGCGCGACAGGACATACGACGCCAGCATGGCGAAGACCACCGCTTCGGCCAACGGCACGAACAGATACTTCGCCACCCCCGTCAGGAAAAACATCGGCACGAAGACGATGCAGATGCACAGGGTCGAAACCAGTGCTGGTACGGCGATTTCACCGGCGCCATCGAGAATCGCCTGATGCAGGTCGGCGCCCAGGTGCAGGTGACGCTCGATGTTTTCGATGGTGACGGTGGCGTCGTCGACCAGGATGCCGACCGCCAGCGCCAGCCCGCCCAGGGTCATGATGTTGATGGTCTGGCCGAGCGCATTGAGAGCCAGGATCGACGTGAAGATCGACAGCGGAATCGACACCGCGATGATGCAGGTGCTGCGCCAGTTGCCGAGGAAAAGCAGGATCATGGCGGCGGTCAGGATGGCGGCAATCGCCGCTTCATGCACCACGCCTTCGATCGCCGCCTTGACGAACAGCGACTGGTCGAACAATGGCGTGATGGTCAGTTCCTTGGGCAGCGATTGGGCGATCACCGGAAGCTTGGCGCGCAATTCGTTGACGATGTCCAGGGTCGATGACCCACCGTTCTTCAGTACCGACAACAGCACGCCGCGTTGCCCATCCTGGCGCACGATGTTGGTCTGCGGCTGGAAACCGTCGCGCACATGGGCCACTTCGCGCAGGTAGGTGGTGGCGCCGTTCTGGGTCCGCACCGGTATCTCGTTCAGGCCCGCGATGGTGTCGGGCGAACCGTTGATGCGCACGCCGAATTCGGTGGCGCCCAATTTTGCCGAACCGCCCGGCAGGATCAGATTCTGGGTGTTGACCGCAGTGATGACGTCGGAAGGCGTCAGACCCTTTGCCAGCATCGCCTGCGTATCGAGGTCGACCGACACCACCCGAGTCTTGCCGCCGTACGGAAACGGCACCGCTGCGCCGGGTATTGTCACCAGTTGCGGGCGCAGCGAATTGACGGCGATGTCGTTCAATTGTTGCTCGGACAAGGTCGGTCCTGACAGGCCGAGCTGGATCACCGGGATGCTGGAGGCAGAATAAATGATGACCAGCGGCGGCGATACGCCGGGCGGCAATTGCCGTACCTGCGCATTGGAGCTGGAGACGACCTGCGAAATCGCGGTCTGGATGTTGGCGGTCGGCTGGAAAAAGATCTTGATGATCGAAATGCCGGTCAGCGATTGCGACTCGATGTGTTCGATATCGTTGACGGTGGTAGTTAGACCGCGTTCGCTCGAGTTGGCGATGCGCTGCCCCATTTCCTGGGCCGACAGACCGGTGTAGGTCCAGATGATGCTGACGACCGGAATATTAATTTCCGGCAGGATGTCGGTGGGCATTGTGCGCAATGCCAGCGGTGTTCCCAGCAAAATCAACAACGCCATGACGATGAACGTGTACGGGCGGCGCAGCGCTGTTTCGACAATCCACATCTGTGGCGGGCCTTCTGATCGGGGTGCGGAATGCACGCGGCGACTGAATCCGGGTGGTAAAGCCCAACGCGTGGCCCCGGCATTCTAACGCATGGACCGCGTCGTGATATTTCAGGGTTGATACATTTGGGCAGTTCGTAGAGCGGTTTGGTCTTGTTGGTAGCGCAATTTTTTTGGCGCGACGGACCCAGAGCACGAGGGACCCAGAGTCGAAGCAAACCCGGCGTCGGCGTCGGGTTCGGGTTCTGGGCCGGTGTCAGGACCGGCGGATGGTTCGCTTCAAGGCTTCCGGCGTGATCGCGGCATGCACGGCGTAGGCACGGTGTTGCACGTCATCGTCTTGCAAGCCATTGATCTGCGCGTGCGTGGAGCGCGGACTCGGGGTGGTGGCGCAATTGCCGCAGCTGCCGCAACCGTCAGCGCAGGAGGCGGCCGCCGGCAGATCCTGCTCCAGCCAGCGCGCGGCGCTCGCCAGGCCGACACGACGCAGCGCGCGGGCAGTCATGGCAGCGCCGCGGCGGCGAACGGTCGCCGGAAGATACTTCCGCAGCACGACCCAGGTGGCCAGCATGACGATCAGGGCGACGAAGAATTCCTGCATGTTCAGCCCCCCGCCAGCAGGTAGCGGCTGATCTGGAATGTGGCGAATGAGACCAGATAAGCCAGGGCGAACATGTAACCGGCCATGGCCAGCGCGGGTGTCCAGGAATTCGTTTCGCGCCGCACGATCGACAAGGTGGAAATGCATTGCGGTGCAAAGACGTACCAGGCCAGCAGCGACAAGGCGGTCGGCAGGGTCCAGGTGGAGGCGATCATGGGCGTCAACGTCGTGGCCAGCTGGTCGCCGGTGGCCGACAGCGCATACACGGTGCCGAGCGCGCCGACGGCGACTTCGCGCGCCGCCAGACCCGGTATGAGGGCGATCGCGATCTGCCAGTTGAAGCCGATCGGTGCGAACACAACCTGCAGCATCTGGCCCAGCTGCCCTGCCAGGCTGTACTGGATTCCCGGACCGGTGGCGCCGGCCGGCGGCGCCGGAAAGCTCGACAGAAACCACAACAGCACCATCAACGCCAGGATGATGGTGCCCACCCGGCCGACGAAGATGCGCAGGCGTTCCCACAGACCGAGCGCCAGGTTGCGCAGGTTCGGCCAGTGATAGTTGGGCAGCTCAAGCATCAGCGGCGTGTACTGCTTGCTGCCCATGGTGCGCTTGAAGACCCACGCCACCGCCATTGCCGACACGATACCTGCCACATACAGCCCGAACAGCACCAGCCCCTGCAGGTTGATGATGCCGATCGAGCGATTCGGAATGAATGCGCCGATGATCAGCGCATACACCGGCAGCCGGGCGGAGCACGTCATCAGCGGCGCAATCATGATGGTGGCGAGACGGTCACGCGGATTCTGGATCGTGCGCGTGGCCATGATGCCGGGAATGGCACAGGCGAAGCTCGACAGCAGCGGAATGAATGCCCGACCCGACAGGCCGACGCTGCCCATCAGCCGATCCAGCAGGAATGCGGCACGCGGCAGGTAGCCCGAGTCTTCCAGCGACAGGATGAACAGGAACAGGATCATGATCTGCGGCAAAAACACCAGCACGCTGCCGACGCCGGACAAAATGCCGTCGACCAGCAGGCTGCGCAGGATCCCCGGCGGCATGGCCTCGCGCAACGCGTTGCCGACACCGTCGACGCCACTCTTGATCACGTCCATCGGCAAGGTCGACCAACTGAAGACTGCTTGAAATATCAGGAACAGCACCACCGCCAGGATCAGATACCCCAGGATCGGATGCAACACCACCGCATCGATGCGGTCGCCCACCGTCTGCGGCTTGCCGTGCGCCGAGATGACCAGGTCGAGGATGCGGCGCACCTCGCGCTGGGTGTCTTCCAGCGTCGCGGTATTACTTGTCTGAAAATGCGCTGCCGATTCCGCGCCCATGCGCGTTTGCGGAGCCGCTGTCATCGCATCGAATTGTCGAATGAGAGCCGCGCTGCCGCCGGGGCGAATCGCCACGGTTTCGATCACCGGTATGCCGAGCTCGGCCTGCAGGCGCGCCACGTCGATGACCAGGCCGCGTTTCTCGGCGACATCCATCATGTTCAGGGCCAGCACGGTCGGGCGTTGCAGGCGCAGTACTTCCAGTACCAGGCGCAGGTTCAGGCGCAGGTTGGTGGCGTCGGCCACCAGCACGATCAAGTCCGGCGGCGCTTCGTCGGCACGGTTGCCGAACAAAACGTCGCGGGTGATCGCCTCGTCTGGCGTCATGGCGTTGAGGCTGTAGGCGCCCGGAAGGTCGACCACCTGGTAATTGCGGTTGCTGCCGGAGACGAACTGGCCTTCCTTGCGTTCGACAGTCACGCCGGCGTAGTTCGCCACTTTCTGGCGGGCGCCGGTGAGGCGGTTGAACAAGGCCGTTTTACCGCAATTGGGATTGCCGACCAGCGCCAGGCGCAGAGGTGTGGTGAGACTCATGGGATTACTGCGGCGAATGGTTGCGCCTTCAATGCGGGGGCTGGAAACACATCGATCAGGCCGCCTGCCCTGCCGCACGTTGAATATGGATCATCGCCGCTTCATGCCGGCGCAATGCAAAGGTGGTGTTGCCCAGACGGACGGCCATCGGATCGCGGCGCGGGAACGACTCGGCGATCACTCGGATCTGTTCGCCGGGCGCAAAGCCAAGTTCCAGTAACCGCATCCGCATGGCAATCTGTTCCTCGCCGACCACGGTCGCCAGACCGGTCACGGTGGCGCATTCGCCCTTGTGCAACAAACCCAGGTGCTCGATCTCGGCTGCCTGAGTGCTAATCGTCAGATTATCTGGCATGGTTCGTCTTCCAATGCAGTACAGTTTCCCGGGAAACGGGACATCGCGGCGCGTCTGTTGCGGCGTCTGTCAATTTCGCAGACCGCCGTCCATGAATCTTGCGGATGGAGCGGCCTATGCCGCACCATCGCCATTACCGCCTCATCATAGCATGCGAATGATAATAATTCTTATTAAGCTTCTACGCTATCGTTTGTTCCGGCGCCGATTTTGTACCGGGCAAGATTGGGCCGCTTCCGGCCCGTCGATCCGAAATCCAAGAGTTGGGCAATACTTTCCAAAATTCAATGTGCGGCATTTGCTGGGCACGATTGCAGTGTTGTCCGCAGCCTTGGCTATACCCGCCATTGCTGCCGACATGCAAAAAACCCTGCGCGTCATCTTGAGCGATGCCGAAACTGGCATGGATCCGGCCACCGCGTCCGACGCCAGCACGCTGTCGATCAATGAAAACATCTTCGACGCCCTGCTGCGCTACGACTACCTGGCACGTCCGGTGCGCTTGCAACCGAATACCGTGACTGCCCTGCCGCAGGTCAGCGCCGATGGCCTGACCTACACCTTCAAATTGCAAGCCGGCATACGCTTCACCCCGGATCCGGCATTCGGCAACCAGGCGCGCGAGTTGACCGCGACCGATTATGTCTACAGCATCAAGCGGCTCTACGATCCGGCGCTGAAATCCCCGTGGCTGTTTTTGTTCGAACATAAATTGCTCGGCGACGAAGCCTTGTTGCCGGCTGCCGACGGCCGGCGCGCCCGCCCCTTCGACATCGATACACCGATCGCCGGCCTGCAGGCGCTCGACCGCACGACCTTGCAACTGCGCTTGCGCCAGCCGGACGGCAATTTGTTGTTCGCGCTGGCAACGCCTGCAACGGCGGCTGTCGCACGCGAAGTCATCCAG
>JAYUWF010000007.1:0-8053 GCA_043753685.1 Herminiimonas sp. | reverse complement strand
GCATCGTCATACCTTGCGAATCGCCGGACGGCCGAACAAGCCTTCCGGTTTGATCGCCAGCACGACGATCACCAGACCGAAGCCGATGATTTCACGGTATGCCGACGGCAAGCTGACGGCGATGACCGCTTCGACCAGGCCATACAGCAGCCCCGCCAGAACCACGCCGACAGCGCTGTCGATGCCGCCGATGATCGCCACGGCAAATGCCTTCAGGCCGAACAGCACGCCCATGCCGGCATAGACATTGGTCTTCGGCGCGATCAGCAGACCCGCGATGCCGGCCATCGCGGTCGAGACAATGTAAGCCAGGGAAATCAGGCGCGGCACCGCAATGCCCTGCAACAGCGCCGCATCGCGGTTCTGGGCCGCGGCCAGCAATGCCTTGCCGGTCAGGGTACGGCGCAGGAACCAGCTTAGCGCTGCCGCGCATCCCAGGCCGACCACCGGGATCACCAGTTCGATCGGGTAGATGCCGGTGCCGAACCAGCGCAGCGGCGTGTCCGGCAGCATCGATGGCATGCTGCGCGACTCCTTGCCGAAGCTGAGCATGACTGCGTTTTCCAGCACGATGCCGAAGGCGATGGTCGACATCAGCCAGGCGATCGAGCCATCGCGGGAGAACGGCGCCACCACCAGCCGGTGGATCAGCCAGCCCAGCACGGCGCACAGCATTACTGCACCGAGAGCGGCCACTGCCAGCGGCAGGCCCCAGCGCACATGCAGGACATAGCCGGCCACGGCACCCAGCATCAGCGAGGCGCCCTGCGAGAAATTGACCGTGTTGGAGACGATGAACGTCACGTGATAGCCCAAGGCGAGCAAACCATACATGCTGCCGGCCACCAGGCCAGCGACGATGACATCGAGCGGCAGCATCTCCGCGCGCTTACTGAACGACCGGCATGGCGTTCTTGCCGTCGAACTGGACCCAGACGTAATCGGCGTCTTCCAGGGCGTCGTTGTCACCGTCCTTGAACGGCTTCTTGTAGGTCTTGATCAGGCCGGCATAGTCCGGCACCTTGTAGAAAGCCTCGCGCAGCTTGTCGCCATCGGTGGAGCCGGCGGCATTGAGCGCCAGCGCAGTCAGCATCATCGCGTCGTAGGCGTTGGCGACACCGACCGGCGCCAGAATATCGTCCGGTCCCTTGATCTCCGGATAGCGTTTTTTCAATTCCGCCATGACCTTCACGCCAACCGCATTTTGCTTGCCGAAGAAGCTGTAGGTCTGCATGAAGCGAACGTCCTTGTAGCGCGGACCCGCCAGTTCGTTGAAGCGTCCGCCGGAGATACCCCAGTGCGACACCACCGGCACGTTCCACCCCATTCGCTCGAGCGACTTCATCACCTGCGCGGCCGGCGCTGCATTGCCGACCAGGATCAGGCTGTCGGCGCCCGCGCTTTTCAAGCGCACCAGTTGCGGCGTGATGTCAATATCGTTGGCGCCGTATTTCTCGACGCCGGCCAATGGCAGCGTCATCTCGGCAGAGGCTTTTTCGAGGCCTTTCTGATTCGATTCGCCCCAGGGATTGTTGACAAGGATCGCGCCGGGCTTCCTGGCGCCATAGGCTTTTTGCGCGTACTTCAACATCGCCAGGTCGACCCGCTCGTCGACGGCCGAGACGCGGAACATGAAGTTCGGCACCTTGCCGTTGCGAGTGATGCCGGTACCGGCAGCCCACACGCCCATATAGGGCCGCTTCAATTCCTGCATCACGTTGACCAGCGCCGCCGACACCGGCGTATCGATGCCGCCGAAGACGACCGCAACGTTTTCTTTTTCGATCAATTCGCGCGCCGCCAGCTGACCCTTGCTCGGATTCGATTCATCGTCGCGCCGCACCAGCACCAGCTTGCGCCCGGCCAGCACACCGCCTCGCGCATTGATTTCATCGATTGCAATCGTCAGGCCGCGGGTAATTGCTTCGCCGGACAGGGCCGAGTTGCCCGACAACGCGGCGACCAGGCCGATCTTCACCGCCTCCTGTGCCTTGGCCGCGCTGCTCCAGGCAAATCCTGACACCATCGCGGCCAGGAGCACGGCAAGGGCGGTGGCGGAACGACGGCGGATGTTCGATGGCTGGTATGTAAATGACACGGAATTTCCCCTAGAATATTGATTTAATACAAATAGCAAGACGCGTGCCCGAGCGAAACTGCTGTCTGGCACACGTCCGGCTGGCCCGAACGGCAATGCGAGCCGGCGATGACCGGAGCCGCACTACAACGGTGAAGAAAGCCGGCACTGATGAGCGAAACTGGTGCGCAGGCCGGCTCTGCCGCCCGCACCGAATGTGATGACGAATGCACAGACAAGCGGATTGTCCGTACCTTGTCGGTCGAGCCATCATGCCGGCGCCCTGAATTGACGACGCACCCTGGGCACTGGAAGCTTCTGCGAACATACCCGGTCCGATTTTGCCGACGCCGGAATTGACACGGCAGAACGGACTACGTATTCTGTATACAAAGGCAAACGACGATGATCCTCAAGCTGGCAAAAATTCAGGTTCGACCCAATTTCGTCGACGAGGTGTACAAGACACTGCTGGACGCGATCAGCGACGGTACGCTTGCGCCCGGTGCGCGCGTGACCCAGGAAGAAATCGCGGAGCAACTCAATGTCTCCCGCTCGCCGGTTCTGCAGGCGCTGCAACTGTTGAAGAAGGATGGCCTGGTGCAGGATGCGCCGGGTCGGGGTGTCCTCATCGCGCCGCTCGATGCAGACTGGATCGGGCATCTGTACCAAGTGCGCGGCGCACTCGATACGCTGGCCGCCCGCCTCGCCGCAGCGCGCAAGGTTGACATCGGACCGGAACTGATTGCGGCAGGCCGCAAGGCGGCGCGCGGTAAAAACGTCAAGGCGATGATCGATGCAGACATCGCGTTTCATACGGCGATCTACCACGCGTCGGGCAATCCCCTGATCTTCGAGACCACCCAGCTTCACTGGGTCCACCTGCGCCGGGTCATGGGCGCGGTCCTGCAATCGTCCGGGCAACGCGAATCCATCTGGAACGAGCACGAAGCGATCGCCAGGGCGATTGCCAGCGGCGATGTCCGGCTGGCCACGCAGCTGTCTGAAAAACACGCACATATTGCGCGCGAGAACCTGACCTTGCGTCTGGGTGAAGTGCTGGAAAGTCGCGAGGCAAAGAGCAACGCCGCTGCAGTGTGATTTCCCTGACGAAAAATGGACACCGCAGTGCCTGTGTCCACGTCTTCAGAACAGGGATCGATCACTGTCAGGCTGTCGACGAAATCGGCGATAGCGCCGCTTGCTGCAAGGTCGGATGAGGGTCATCGTCCCCAGCTGATTTCGTGGGCCGGAGCGCAAGATACGGCTCGCTACCCTGATCCTGTCGAATCATGTCCGCCGCTTTTTCACCGATCATGATCGATCCGGCATTCGTATTCCCCGAAACCAGCAACGGCATGATCGAGGCATCGACCACGCGCAGGGCGACGGTGCCGTAGACGCGCAAGCACTCGTCCACCACGGCCTGTGCGCCCTGCCCCATCGCGCAGGTGCCGACCGGATGGAAGATCGTCTGGCTGTAGGCACGCACGAACTCCAGCAATTCCTCGTCGGTCTGCACCGCCGGGCCCGGCTTGTATTCGGCCGCCACGAACGGCTGCATCGGCGCGGCTTCCATCAGCGTACGGGTCAGCTTGGTCCCGGCCAGCATGACGTCGCGGTCATGCTGGGTCGTCATGAAATTCGGCTGGATCGCAGGCGCGACGGTTGAATCCTTTGATTTGATCCGGATGTTGCCGCGGCTGGTCGGACGCAGCTGGCACATCGAAACCGTGAATCCCGAAAAGGGATGCGGCTTGCCCGCTGCGACGTCGGCACTGATGGTCGCAAAATGAAACTGCACATCCGGCGTGACCGAACTCTTCAACGCTCTGGTGAACATGCCGCCGAGCTGAATGCCGATGGCCAGCGGGCCGCGCCGCAACAGCGCCCAGTTCAACCCCATCCAGATTCTGCCGAACACCGAGCGCAGCGCATCGTTAGTGGTGATCGGCTTGGTGCACTTGTAGATCAGGCGAATCTGTAGATGGTCCTGCAGGTTCTCACCGACACCGGGCGATTCGACCACCAGCGGTATGCCGTGCTGCCGCAGCAAGTCGGCCGGTCCGACACCGGAAACCTGCAGCAGTTGCGGCGACTGGATGGCGCCGGCGCTGAGCACGACTTCGCGCCGCGCATTGGCGGTAATTTCCTGGCCGTTCTGCAGATAGGACACACCCACGGCGCGGGTGCCTTCGAATACGATGCGGGTTGCGTGGGCGCCGGTTTCGACCTGCAGATTAGCGCGTGCGCGCGCCGGCTTGAGATAGGTTTTCGCGGTCGAGCCGCGCAAGCCGCGATGCGTGGTCAATTGATAATACCCCGCACCCTCCTGGGTCTTGCCGTTGAAATCGTCGTTGCGGGGAATGCCGAGGCTGACCGATGCCTCGATGAAGGCATCCACCAGCGGATGCTTTTCGCCAATATCGGAGACGCGCAGCGGCCCCTTGTCACCACGATAGTCATTGGCGCCGCGGGCGTTGGTTTCAGATTTGATGAAATAAGGCAGTACTTCCTTGTAGCTCCAGCCGGGATTACCGAGCTTTGCCCAGCCGTCGTAATCGGCAGCTTGGCCGCGGATGAACACCAGGCCATTGATCGAACTGGATCCGCCCAGCACGCGCCCGCGCGGCCAGTACATCTTGCGGTTCTGCATGGCCGGTTCAGGCTCAGTATAGAACTGCCAGTTGACGATCGGATCGAACATCGTCTTGCCATAGCCGATCGGGATATGAATCCAGATGTTGGTGTCGCGCGGGCCCGCTTCGAGCAGCAGGACGGAATGCTTGCCATCCTCCGTCAAGCGATTCGCCAGTACGCACCCGGCCGAGCCGGCACCGACGACGATATAGTCATACGTTTGATTCACGTCGTACTCCAATCAGTAATTGCGGTCATGACTGAGAAACTGGATCTGCATGTAGGCGTCCAGCCCTTCCGGACCACCTTCGTATCCGACGCCGCTGTCCTTCATGCCGCCCAGCGGGGTGTCGGCCAGAGCGGGCGTAAAGCTGTTGATGCCGATCCAGCCCGCTTCGAACAATTCGCTCATGGCCGCAGCACGTGCGCTGGAGCGCGTGAATGCATAGGCCGCCAGACCGAATTCGACTGCATTGGCCCTGCGTACCGCCTCTTCCAGGGTCGCAAACGACACGATCGGCGCCACCGGACAAAACGGCTCTTCGGACATGATCAAGGCATTGTCGGCCAGGCCGGTCAAAACGGTGGGTTCGAAAAAATAGCCTTGCTGGCCAATGCGCCGGCCACCCTGAACGACGGCAGCGCCGGTCGCCCGGGCGTCGGCGACGAAGCGCTCGGCGGCCTCCACGCGGCGGCTGTTGTTGAGCGGCCCCATCTGCACCCCTGGCTGCGAGCCAGCGCCGACATGCAGGGACCGTGCAACTTGTGCAAAGCGGGCGACAAATGCATCGTACACACCCTCCTGCACGAAAAACCGGTTCGGCGACAGGCAGACCTGGCCTGCATTACGGAACTTGAACATGGCGCATGCGGTCGCCACTTTCTCCACATCCACATCATCGAACACGACCACCGGTGAATGGCCGCCAAGTTCCATGGTGACTGCCTTCAAGCCGCCGGCGGCCAGCTGGTACAACAGCTTGCCAACCGGGACCGATCCGGTAAACGACACTTTGCGGATCACCGGTGATGCAATCAGGTGTGCGGATACCTGGCTGGGATGGCCGAACACCAGATTCAGCACGCCGGCCGGCACGCCCGCATCCTGGAAGGCGCGCACGATGCCGACGGTCACCGACGGCGTTTCTTCTGCCGGCTTGATGATGATGGTGCAACCGGTGGCCAGTGCGGCGGCGATCTTGCGCACGGCAAGCACTGCCGGAAAGTTCCACGGCGCGAATGCCGCAACCGGGCCGATCGGACGCTTGAATGTGGTTTGCAACAAGCCCGGTGCGCGTGGCGGCGACAGCCGGCCAAAGGACCGCGTGGCTTCTTCCGCACACCACTCGATGGTTTCCAGCACGCGGTCGATTTCACCGGCGGCATCGGCCAGCGGCTTGCCGTTGTCCAACGTGAGCATCGCCGCCAATGCCGGCTTGCGCTCCCTGATCAAGTGCGCGGCGCGCTTGAGGATGGCGGCCCGCTCCCAGGCCGACACGCTGCGCCACGGCAGGAAAGCGCGCTGCGCCGCATCGAGTGCCGCATCCAGGTCATCCTGCGTGGCCAGCGGCAGCAGGCCGATCACGGCGCCGGTTGCCGGGTTGAGGATTTCGCGCTCTTCGCGCCCGCCTTGCCGGTGCCAGACACCGTCGATGAACAATCCCAGGTCCTGCGGATACGAATTGGTAGCGGCTTGCGTCACGATTGGTTTTTCCTTCGGTAGTTACGGTGCGCCGGACTGGAAAACAGGCGCGCTCGGCGCCGGTCCGAATCAGTGGACTGCATCGGTCGGTTGCACTTCTTCTTGCACTGCATGCAGCAACTGGCGTTGCAGTTCGACGAATTCGGGCGTACTGAGAAAGTCGGCAGTCCTGGGCTTGGGCGCATCGATGTTGACTGCGAGCTTGACGCGTCCGGGCCGGCGGCTCATGACCAGCACCCGATCGGAAATGAAGATGGCTTCACTGACGTCGTGCGTGATGAAGAACACGGTCGGCTTGTACTCGACCCACAGCCGCAGCAACAGCTCTTGCATGAAAATCCGTGTCTGGTAATCCAGTGCGCCGAACGGCTCATCCATGAGCAACACCTTGGGCGCAGAAATCAGTGCGCGCGCAATCTGCACGCGCTGCTGCATGCCGCCCGACAGCTGGTAGGGATAATGCTTCTCGAATCCGGCCAGGCCGACTTCCTGCAAAAGGCGTTCGGCGCGCGGCGTATAGTCGGCCTGGCTCATGCCCCGGCATTTGACGCCGAGCGTGACGTTGTCGAACACGCTCAACCAGGGAAACAACGCCGCTTGCTGGAAGACCACGGCCCGGTCCGGTCCGGGTCCGTACACGCGCTGCTCGTCGACGAACACGCCGCCCGTGCTCGGCGTCTCGAAGCCGGCGATCAGGTTCAGGGCAGAGGACTTGCCGCAGCCGGTCGGACCCAGCACGGAGACGATTTCCGTCGGCTTGATTTCCACGTTCAGGCAATCAAGTGCCAGCGTTGCGGCCTGCTCGGCGTGCTTGCCCGGATAGGATTTCGACACGCCTCGAAAAGCGATTTTTGTCAGCGCGGTTGCAGCGCGGCTGGATGTGGCCGGAGTTGATGCAAATGCAGCAGTGCCTGCGTCGGATACGATCATGGTTGTCGCCTCTGTTATTGTCAGTCAAATGTAATGGCAGCGCCGGGCGCGGGCGTAAAGCCGAGATCGCCGCGTGCCACCACTGCGTCCCGTCCGCCGTTGGCGGCCAGCAGAACCGCCTGGCGTTGCTTGGCGCGCCGCTGGACGTCGACCGGATCGCAGAGTGCCAGCAGCGCCGCATGGCATTCGCCGAGGGAAACCGCATGCAGCGGGTCGGCTGCCAGGTCGGCGACTTCCTCAGGGTCGGTTTCAAGGTTGAACAGTTGCGCCGGATAGTCCACGTAATAAATGTACTTGTAGGCGCCGTGGCGAATCATGAATGCGCCGGTGGTCGAACCCATGCCGTGGTATTCGGTGAGCACCGTGCGTTGCGGCACCAGCCCGTCGGCCAGATCGAACAGCGACACGCCCGGAAAACCGGCCGTCAGTTCCGGCGCATGCTCGCCAACCGCCTGCAGGATGAAGGGATAGGCATCGACATGGCTGATCGGGGTGTGAATGACTTTACCGGCCGGGATTTCCGGACCGGCCATGATCAGCGGCACGCCCGCGGTTTCTTCGAACAGGGTGGATTTCCCCCACAAGCCGCGGGTGCCGAGATTGTCGCCGTGATCGCTGGTGTACATGATGCGGGTATTGTCGGCCAGTCCGGCTTCGCTCAGGGCATCGAGGACCAGACCGATATTGTCATCGAGAAAAGAGCA
>JAYUWF010000006.1:0-8061 GCA_043753685.1 Herminiimonas sp. | reverse complement strand
CAGGAGCCAAAATGGCAAAGAAAATCGTAGGTTTTATCAAGCTGCAAGTGCCAGCTGGTAAAGCAAATCCATCCCCACCGATCGGCCCGGCGCTGGGTCAGCGCGGCTTGAACATCATGGAATTCTGCAAGGCGTTCAACGCCCAGACCCAAGGCGTCGAGCCAGGCATGCCGATTCCGGTCGTCATCACCGCGTTCGCAGACAAGTCCTTCACTTTCGTGATGAAGACGCCGCCTGCAACGTTCCTGATCAAGAAGGCCGCTGGCCTGACCAAGGGTTCAGCAAAGCCGCATACCGACAAGGTCGGGAAGATCACACGCAAGCAAGCTGAAGAAATCGCAACCACGAAGCGCCCGGATCTGACCGCCGCTGACATGGACGCTGCCGTTCGTACGATTGCGGGCTCCGCACGTTCGATGGGCATCACGGTGGAGGGTCTGTAATGGCTAAATTATCCAAACGCGTCGCCGCGATCAAGGCGAAGATCGATCGCACCAAGACCTATCCATTCGACAATGCCGTCGCGCTGATCAAAGAGTGCGCCAGTGCCAAATTCAACGAGTCGATCGACGTCTCGGTGCAGCTGGGCGTCGACGCCAAGAAGTCGGACCAGGTCGTCCGTGGTTCGGTCGTGTTGCCAGCCGGTACAGGCAAGACCGTTCGAGTGGCCGTCTTCGCCACCGGTGAAAAAGCCGAGCAGGCAAAAGCCGCTGGCGCTGACATCGTCGGTATGGAAGACCTGGCCGAATCGATCAAGGCCGGCAACATGCCTTTCGACATCGTCATCGCCTCGCCGGACACGATGCGAATCGTCGGTACCCTGGGCCAGATCCTGGGACCACGCGGCTTGATGCCGAACCCGAAAGTCGGAACCGTGACGCCAGACGTTGCCACCGCCGTCAAGAATGCAAAAGCAGGCCAGGTGCAATACCGGACCGACAAGGGTGGCATCATTCACGCCACCATCGGCCGCAAATCGTTTTCCGATGCTGAACTGAAATCGAACCTGATGGCACTGATCGATGCTCTGACCAAGGCGAAGCCGACCTCGAGCAAGGGCGTCTACCTGCGCAAGGTGTCGATGTCGTCGACCATGGGTGCTGGTGTCCGGGTCGATCACGTCAACCTGGCAGCCTGATTCTGGTCGGGTCGTAGCAAGGTAAAGAATCAAGTCCCGTTGCCGAGTTGGCAGCGGGCGCATCTTTGGGCTGTAACGGTACCGGATCATCGGTGGCGGTGCAGACAATCAAAGACCGTTGGGCGGCGTGCAGGAAGGTCTGCACAATGATAACAACCGGGCGCGCGAGCAACTGGAACCCAACGCAGATGGTGAACCCGAACAAGTTTTGCAGTCCGTACCAACGCAGGTTTCAGGTTTTACGTAGTTGTCTTGCGCCAGTATTGAACTCCTAACTTCGGACGCCGTGTTCGAACCGATGCAAGGCAAGTCACCATACGGTGATGTAGTTGCTAAGTATCATTTTTGGAGGTTGACCGTGGGTCTCAATCTGAATGACAAAAAGGCCGTCGTCGCCGAAATCTCTGCAAAGGTAGCTTCTGCACAGACCATCGTCGTGGCCGAATATCGTGGCATCCAGGTGAGTCACTTGACGCAATTGCGCGCCAAAGCGCGTGCCGAGGGAGTGTACTTGCGTGTATTGAAAAATACGCTCGCACGTCGCGCCGTTGAAGGCACCGCGTTTGCTAGCCTCGCCACCGAAATGACCGGCCCGTTGATCTATTCGATCTCGGACGATGCCGTTGCTGCTGCAAAAGTCATGCAAGAATTTGCAAAAGGCAACGACAAGCTGGTCATCAAGGCTGGTAACTATGCAGGCAAATCGCTTGATAAAGCGGGTGTGTCTGCATTGGCCAGTATCCCTAGCCGTGAAGTTCTGCTGTCCCAGTTGTTGGGGATCATGCAGGCGCCGGTGTCGGGTTTTGCACGTGCTCTGGCTGCTCTGGCAGCCAAGAAGAGCGAAGGAACGGAAGCCGCTGCACCAGCCGAAGCTTCGGGAGAAGCCGCCGCCCCTGCAGCGTAAGACGTCGATGGCCGGATTTCGATGCCGGCCGGATTCTTCGCTCATGCGTCAGTACTGATTTAGATGTTATTACCAAAAATATTTAGGAGTTTTACATGGCAATTACACAAAACGACATCCTTGAAGCCGTAGGCGCGATGTCCGTAATGGATTTGAACGAGATGGTCAAAGCGTTCGAAGAAAAATTTGGCGTTTCGGCAGCTGCAATGTCGTCGGGTCCTGCTGGCGGCGGCGCTGCTGCAGCAGTTGTCGAAGAGCAAACCGAATTCACCGTTACCCTGACCGATTTCGGCGCGAACAAGGTCGGCGTCATCAAAGCCGTCCGTGAAATCACCGGCCTGGGCTTGAAAGAAGCCAAGGATCTGGTCGACGGTGCACCGAAGCCAGTCAAGGAAGCCGTACCAAAAGCGGATGCCGAAGCTGCAAAGAAAAAGCTGGAAGACGCAGGCGCCAAAGCGGAAATCAAGTAATTTCGCCGGTCGCTCTGTCAGCGCTGGTTTCAGCGCCGGAGTCAAAGCGCGGAACCTGCTTCAACAGCAGGTTCGGCTTTGGCTCCTTTGTCGTTTTTGAATTTCTTTTGAATTTTGGTCTGTATTACGGTGGGTCTGGTGCGTTTTCCCGAGAGCAGTTGCGGTAATTTTTCGGTGAGCGTGCTGTCTTATTGTTACTCACAAGACAGTCAGTGTAAGCAAGTTCCAAGGGCAGAGACTTGAGGTTTCACAGATTTTGAATTTTTCGCAGCAGTTGCGCGAAGTTCGCGTCGAGTCCTGAATTGTCTATCCTTCCTGTCACTCACGGAGTGTCCATGCACTACTCATTTACTGAGAAGAAGCGTATTCGCAAGTCTTTCGCGAAACGCGCTAACGTTCACAACGTTCCGTTCCTGCTGGCGACCCAGCTCGAGTCTTACCTGGGCTTTTTGCAACAGGACCGCACCGTGGCCCAGCGCAAAAACGAGGGCTTGCAGTCTGCCTTCACGTCCATTTTCCCCATCGTTTCGCACAATGGTTTTGCGCGACTCGAATTCCTGTCGTACGTCCTGGGCGATCCGCCATTCGACGTCAAGGAATGCCAACAGCGTGGTTTGACCTTCGCGTCACCGCTACGGGCAAAAGTGCGCCTGGTGATCCTGGATAAGGAATCACCGACCAAGCCTGTCGTCAAGGAAATGAAAGAGCAGGAAGTCTACATGGGTGAGTTGCCCCTGATGACGACCACCGGCTCGTTCGTCATCAATGGCACTGAGCGTGTGATCGTGTCGCAGTTGCATCGTTCCCCTGGCGTGTTTTTCGAACACGACCGCGGCAAGACGCACTCGTCCGGCAAACTGCTGTTTTCGGCGCGGATCATTCCGTACCGTGGTTCATGGCTCGACTTCGAGTTCGATCCGAAGGACATCCTGTTCTTCCGTGTCGATCGTCGCCGCAAGATGCCGGTCACGATCCTGCTCAAAGCTATTGGCATGACCAACGAACAGATTCTTGCGAATTTCTTCGTATTCGACAATTTCGCCCTGCGCTCCGAGGGCGCCGAGATGGAATTCGTCGCCGAGCGTCTGCGCGGTGAAGTCGCCCGTTTCGACATTCAGGACAAGGCCGGCAAATCGCTGGTCACCAAGGACAAGCGGATCAACGCCAAGCACGTGCGCGAAATCGAAGCTGCCGGCATCAAGCACATTTCAGTTCCCGAAGATTATCTGCTGGGCCGTGTTCTGGCCAAGAACATCGTCGACCCTGATACCGGTGAAGTCGTGGCCAGTGCCAACGATGAATTGACCGACGACTTGATGGCCAAGCTGCGTGAAGCCGGCGTGTCCGACATCCAGACGCTATACACCAACGATCTGGACCAGGGCGGCTACATTTCGCAGACCCTGCGCATGGACGACACAGCCGACCAGATGGCTGCGAAAGTGGCGATCTACCGCATGATGCGTCCTGGCGAGCCGCCGACTGAAGATTCGGTCGAGGCATTGTTCAACGGTCTGTTCTACAACGAAGACCGTTACGACCTGTCGGCTGTCGGCCGGATGAAATTCAACCGCCGTATCGGCCGTGATGAATTGACCGGTCTGATGACGCTGTCGAACGAGGACGTGTTGGCCGTGATCAAGATCCTGGTCGAGCTGCGCAACGGTCGCGGCGAAGTCGACGATATCGATCACCTCGGTAACCGTCGCGTTCGTTGCGTCGGCGAATTGGCTGAGAACCAGTTCCGTGCCGGTCTGGTACGCGTCGAGCGTGCCGTCAAGGAGCGTCTGGGCCAGGCAGAAGCCGACAATCTGATGCCCCATGATCTGATCAATTCGAAGCCGATTTCGGCAGCGATCCGTGAATTTTTCGGTTCGTCGCAGTTGTCGCAGTTCATGGATCAGACCAATCCTCTGTCGGAAATCACGCACAAGCGTCGCGTCTCTGCTCTCGGACCTGGCGGTCTGACGCGTGAGCGTGCCGGCTTCGAAGTGCGCGACGTGCATCCGACCCACTACGGTCGCGTGTGCCCGATCGAGACACCGGAAGGCCCGAACATCGGCCTGATCAATTCGCTCGCGCTGTACGCACGCCTGAACGAATACGGTTTCCTCGAGACGCCATACCGCAAGGTCAACGACAGCAAGATCACCGCCCAAATCGATTACCTTTCGGCGATCGAAGAAGGCCGTTACATCATCGCTCAGGCGAATGCGACGATCGACAAGGCAGGCATGTTGTCGGACGAACTGGTGTCGGCGCGTGAAGCGGGCGAGACGATCCTTGTGTCGCCAGAGCGCGTGCAGTACATGGACGTGGCGCCGGGACAAATTGTCTCGGTGGCGGCTTCGCTGATTCCATTCCTCGAGCACGATGACGCGAACCGCGCATTGATGGGTGCAAACATGCAGCGTCAGGCCGTCCCTTGTCTGCGCCCTGAAAAAGCATTCGTCGGCACCGGTATCGAACGCACCGTCGCAGTCGACTCGGGTACCACCGTGCAGGCTCTGCGTGGCGGTCTGGTCGATTACATCGATGCTGGTCGTGTGGTGATTCGGGTCAACGATGATGAGGCGCTGGCAGGTGAAGTCGGCGTTGATATCTACAACCTGATCAAGTACACCCGTTCGAACCAGAACACCAACATCAACCAGCGCCCGATCGTCAAGGTCGGCGACCGTGTTGCAAAACATGACGTGATCGCCGACGGCGCATCGACCGACCTGGGCGAACTCGCCCTTGGTCAGAACATGCTGGTGGCCTTCATGCCGTGGAACGGCTACAACTTCGAAGATTCGATCCTGATCTCCGAAAAAGTCGTTGCTGATGATCGCTACACCTCAATCCATATCGAGGAACTGTCGGTCGTGGCGCGTGACACCAAGCTGGGTGCAGAAGAAATCACCCGCGACATCTCGAACCTGGCGGAAAACCAGCTGGCGCGTCTGGATGAATCGGGCATCGTCTACATTGGCGCTGAAGTCGAAGCCGGCGATACGCTGGTCGGCAAGGTCACACCGAAAGGCGAAACCCAGCTGACACCGGAAGAAAAGCTGCTGCGCGCGATCTTTGGCGAAAAGGCTTCGGACGTGAAAGACACCTCGCTGCGCGTGCCATCCGGCATGATCGGCACCGTTATCGACGTCCAGGTGTTTACCCGTGAAGGCATCGTTCGCGACAAGCGCGCGCAACAGATCATCGACGATGAACTGAAGCGCTATCGCCTGGACCTGAACGATCAATTGCGGATCGTCGAAGGCGACGCCTTCCAGCGTCTGGAAAAGATGTTGAACGGTAAAGTCGTCAATGGTGGTCCGAAAAAGATCGCCAAGGGCGCGAAGATCACCAAGGAATACCTCGCCGATCTGGAGAAGTATCACTGGTTCGACATCCGTCCTGCGGATGAAGATGCGGCCACTGCTCTGGAAGCGATCAAGGAATCGATCGCCGAGAAACGCCACCAGTTCGATCTGGCCTTCGAAGAAAAGCGCAAGAAGCTCACGCAAGGCGACGAACTGCCGCCAGGCGTGCAAAAGATGGTCAAGGTTTACCTGGCCGTCAAGCGCCGCCTGCAGCCGGGCGACAAGATGGCCGGCCGTCACGGTAACAAGGGTGTGGTTTCCCGCATCGTCCCGGTCGAAGACATGCCGTACATGGCTGACGGCACACCTGCCGACATCGTCCTGAATCCGCTTGGCGTACCGTCACGGATGAACGTCGGCCAGGTGCTGGAAGTTCATTTGGGCTGGGCAGCCAAGGGCCTCGGCCTGCGGATTGGTGAAATGCTGAAAGCGCAAGCCAAGGCAGCCGAACTGCGCAAATTCCTGACCGTGATCTATAACGAGTCAGGCAAGTGCGAAGATCTGGACAGCTTTACCGACGACGAAGTGCTGGAATTGGCGAGCAACCTGAAGCATGGCGTGCCGTTCGCGACGCCAGTGTTTGACGGCGCCAACGAAGGTGAGATTCATCGCATGCTCGACCTGGCCTATCCGGACCACATTGCCAAGCAACTGGGCATGACGCCGTCGAAGAACCAGGTGACGATGTATGACGGTCGTACTGGTGAAGCTTTCGAGCGCTCGGTCACGGTCGGCTACATGCATGTGCTGAAATTGCACCACCTGGTCGACGACAAGATGCATGCGCGTTCCACCGGGCCGTACTCCCTGGTCACGCAACAACCGTTGGGCGGCAAAGCCCAGTTTGGTGGTCAGCGTTTCGGCGAGATGGAAGTCTGGGCACTGGAAGCTTACGGCGCGTCGTACGTGCTGCAGGAAATGCTCACCGTCAAGTCGGACGACGTCAACGGCCGTACCAAGGTGTACGAAAACCTGGTCAAGGGCGATCACGTCATCGATGCGGGCATGCCAGAGTCGTTCAACGTGCTCGTCAAGGAAATCCGCTCGCTCGGTATCGACATCGATCTCGAGCGCGACTAGAAGATTTCCGGAGCAGGTCAAAAATGGCCTGCTTCGGAAGACTTTCGGTCAGTCGGTTATACTGTCTGGTTACCTTGCAGCTTGCTCCAATTAGTAAAAACGCAAGGGAATCAAGAAGTTAGCAGTTGTAGTTAGTCGTACATACGTAGTCTGGAATGACTGGTCCGTACCCGGTAGTCACGGAACCTCGCCCTCGCAGGGCCCGGCTCTCCCGTGATTGCGAACAGGGTCATCGAGCGAACCGGTCATGCCGCTTCGTATCCTCAGTCGTAATCCGCTGAAAGCCGCCACGAGCGGTTTTCACGCCAACTGGAGTGATACATGAAAGCACTGCTCGATCTATTCAAGCAAGTTCAGCAAAACGAACAATTCGACGCGATCAAGATTGGTCTGGCGTCACCGGAAAAAATCCGTTCTTGGTCCTACGGCGAAGTGCGCAAGCCGGAAACCATCAACTATCGTACGTTCAAGCCGGAACGTGATGGCTTGTTCTGCGCAAAAATCTTTGGCCCGATCAAGGATTATGAGTGCCTGTGCGGCAAGTACAAGCGCCTCAAGCACCGCGGCGTCATTTGCGAAAAGTGCGGCGTCGAAGTCACGCTGGCCAAGGTGCGTCGTGAGCGCATGGGCCACATCGAGCTGGCCTCGCCGACTGCCCACATCTGGTTCCTGAAATCGCTGCCGTCGCGTCTGGGCATGGTCCTCGACATGACCCTGCGGGACATCGAACGCGTACTGTATTTCGAAGCCTATGTCGTGACCGATCCCGGCATGACACCGCTGAAAAAATGCCAAATCATGTCGGAAGACGACTACGCCGCCAAGTATGAGGAATACGGCGACGATTTCACCGCATTCATGGGCGCCGAAGGCATCCGTGAATTGCTGCGTTCGATTGACATCGATCGCGACGCTGAAATGCTGCGAGTAGAACTGAAAGAATCGAAGTCCGAAGCCAAGATCAAGAAATACGCCAAGCGCCTGAAAGTGCTCGAGGCTTTCCAGCGTTCGGGCATCAAGCCGGACTGGATGATCATGGAAGTGCTGCCGGTGCTGCCGCCGGAACTGCGTCCGCTGGTACCGCTTGACGGCGGCCGTTTTGCGACC
>JAYUWF010000005.1:0-8078 GCA_043753685.1 Herminiimonas sp. | reverse complement strand
GCGCATCCGCGGTGGCCAAGGTGGTCAACGTCGCGTGTAATGTGGCGGCGCTGATATGGTTTGGTTACAGCGGACATGTACTCGTGCAGATTGGCTTGATGATGGCAGTCTGCAATATCGTCGGCTCGGTGATCGGGACACGCCTGGCTTTGCGGCATGGCAGCAGTTTTGTGAGGAAGATCTTCCTTGCAGTTGTCAGCGCACTGATCCTCAAGACTTCGTATGACGCTTTCTTCCGCTAACCAAAGCAGGGCGGTGCAGTGTCGATTGTTCCACGTGAAACTGCATTTTGACTGGCACGGATCTTGGAGTTAGTGTTTCACGTGGAACATCAAGTCCAGGCCTGCACGACGGTACATTCATCAATCACCGGTTCCACGTGAAACAACTCAGATCACTCGACCGAAAGGCGAACAAATTTCTCGGTCTGTCCAACGCCCTGACCAAAAGACTCTATAATCTCGCCTCTGCAACCAGGCGTGTCGAGGCTGAACATGGATTTCCCAACTGAATTTGATGTCATCGTTGTCGGTGGCGGGCACGCGGGTACCGAAGCGGCCCTGGCATCGGCACGCATGGGCCAAAAGACGATCCTGTTGAGCCACAACATCGAGACTCTGGGGCAGATGTCGTGCAATCCTTCGATTGGCGGTATTGGCAAGGGCCATCTGGTACGCGAAGTCGACGCCATGGGTGGCGCCATGGCGCTGGCAACCGACGAAGCCGGCATTCAATTTCGCATTCTGAATTCTTCGAAAGGCCCGGCCGTGCGCGCTACCCGGGCCCAGGCCGACCGCATCCTGTACAAGCAAGCCATTCGCAGTCGTCTCGAAAATCAGCCGAATCTCTGGTTATTCCAACAGGCGGTCGACGATTTGTTGGTCGAAGGCGGTCGGGTGGTGGGCGCTGTCACGCAAGTTGGTATCGTGTTTCGAGGCAGGGCAGTGGTCCTGACCGCCGGGACATTCCTTGACGGAAAAATTCACGTTGGCCTGAATAATTATTCTGCAGGTCGTGCGGGTGATCCGCCGGCATTGTCGCTGTCGGCTCGTTTGAAAGAACTCAAACTTCCTCAAGGGCGCCTGAAGACTGGCACGCCGCCGCGCATCGATGGCCGCAGCATCGATTTTTCGCAGATGCAGGAGCAGCCGGGTGACCTCGATCCGGTTCCGGTCTTTTCGGTGCTTGGCAACGCCGCCATGCATCCACGCCAGCTGCCATGCTGGGTGACGCATACCAACGAACGCACGCACGACCTGATCCGGGCCGGACTGGATCGCAGCCCAATGTACACCGGCGTCATCGAAGGTGTGGGTCCGCGCTATTGCCCATCGATCGAAGACAAGATCCATCGCTTCGCGGGCAAGACGTCGCACCAGATTTTCCTTGAGCCGGAAGGCTTGACCACCAACGAGTTCTATCCGAACGGGATTTCCACCAGCCTGCCGTTCGACGTTCAGCTGGCGCTGGTGCGCTCGATGCGGGGGATGGAATCTGCGCATATTCTGCGGCCCGGCTACGCGATCGAATACGATTACTTCGATCCGCGCGGCCTGAAGGCCTCGCTGGAAACCAAGGTCATCGACGGCTTGTTCTTCGCCGGTCAGATCAACGGCACCACGGGTTACGAAGAAGCCGCCGCGCAGGGCATGCTGGCAGGCCTGAACGCCGCGCTGCAAACGCAGGGGCGGGCGGCGTGGACACCCCGCCGTGACCAGGCGTACCTTGGCGTGCTGGTCGACGACCTGATCACGCAGGGCGTACAGGAGCCGTATCGGATGTTTACCAGCCGCGCAGAGTACCGGTTGAGCCTGCGCGAAGACAATGCGGACCTGCGCCTGACCGAGATTGGCCGGGCGCTGGGTTGCGTTGGCGATGCGCAATGGGCACTGTTCCAAACCAAGCGCGAATCGATTGAACGTGAAATGCAGCGCTTGAAATCGACCTGGGTCAGCCCGCGCCACATCAGCGAAGCCGAAGCCCAGCGTCTTCTCGGTACTGGGCTGGAGCGCGAGTATGCGCTTGCTGACTTGCTGCGCCGCCCGACCATGACCTACGATGCCCTGATGAGCTTGCGCGGCATCGACGGCGCCGACGTGGCCGGTCCGGGTGTGGCTGACGACGTGGTCAAGGAACAGATCGAGATCCAGCTGAAGTACGCCGGTTACATCGAGCGCCAGGCAAAGGAAGTCGAGCGGCACGAGCATTACGAACACCTGAGCCTGCCGGTCGATTTCGATTATTTGAACGTGACGGCGCTGTCGATGGAAGTGCGGCAAAAGCTCAATCGCCAGCGCCCCGAAACGTTGGGCCAGGCCTCGCGTATTTCCGGGGTGACGCCGGCTGCCATTTCGCTGCTGCTGGTGCATCTGAAAAAAGGCGGCTCCAGCGAATTTGCCGCCGCGCGCGCTGCTGCCCATGTGGCAGGCTGAGCGGGGACGGTGGCCACATCGATGAAGCCTGCCGACGACACCGCCAGCCGTGTCCAGCTCGAGAAAAAACTACTGGCCGGTGTAGAGGGCCTGGGTCTGACGCTCACGGCGCGGCAGATCGGCCAGCTGCTCGATTACGTTGCGCTGCTGGTCAAATGGAATGCGGTCTACAACCTGACTGCGGTGCGCGATCCGGCGTTGATGGTATCGCAGCACTTGCTCGATTCGCTCTCGGTCGTCACCGCATTTGCTGGTGCGGGCCGGGTGCTCGATGTCGGCGCCGGCGGCGGATTGCCGGGAATCGTGCTGGCGATCTGGGCCGGCGTTGCCGAGCCGGCGATGCAGGTCGCCCTGGTCGACACCGTGCACAAGAAGACCGCGTTCCTGACGCAGGTAAAAGCCGAGCTCGGCTTGCAGAATGTGACCGTCCATACGGGCCGGGTCGAGCAGCTGCAGGTCACGCCACGGTTCGACATCATCACCTCGCGCGCATTTGCCGACCTCGGGGATTTTGTCCGCTGGTCGGCGCACCTGCTGGCACCCGATGGTGAGTTCATCGCCATGAAAGGGGTGGCGCCGAGCGACGAGATCGAACACTTGCCGCAAGGCTGGGCAGTGCACGACGTCCAGCGCCTGATCGTGCCGACACTCGAAGCCGAGCGTCACCTGATCCGCATCGGCCGCGCGAAATCGAACGCCAACGGCGCGCCATGAAACCGAGGCCAAGCATCGCGATAACGGCACGCGGACGGTCGCCTCTGGTGTTACCGGATTACAATACACAATGCATCGCACCACGTGGTGCAAACTGGCACGATTAAAAAGACGGATCGATTTTCATGGCAAAAATTTTTTGCGTCGCCAATCAAAAAGGCGGTGTCGGTAAGACCACCACTGCGGTCAATCTGGCCGCGGGCCTGGCGAAATTATCGCAGCGGGTGTTGCTGGTCGACCTGGATCCGCAGGGCAATGCGACCATGGGCGCAGGCATCAACAAGGCGACCCTGACCGCATCGATCTATGAAGTGTTGCTGGGGTTGTGCGATGTCGCCGCCGCCCGGGTACGTTCTGAGAATGGCGGCTTCGACGTCTTGCCGGCCAATCGCGAACTGGCCGGCGCCGAGGTCGAGATGGTGGAGCTCGAGCAACGCGAAACGCGGCTGAAGCAGGCGCTGCATCGGGTCGGCGACGATTACGATTTCGTGCTGATCGATTGTCCGCCGGCGCTGTCGATGCTGACCTTGAACGGTCTGTGCGCCGCGCACGGCGTGATCATTCCGATGCAGTGCGAATACTATGCGCTCGAAGGCTTGTCGGACCTGGTCAACACGATCAAGAAAGTCCACGCCAAGCTGAATCCCGATTTAAAAATCATCGGCTTGCTGCGCGTGATGTTCGATCCACGCATGACTCTGTCGCAACAAGTCTCGGCGCAACTGGAAGCGCATTTCGGCGACAAGGTATTCAAGACCATCATCCCACGCAATGTGCGACTGGCTGAAGCACCTTCTTACGGCATGCCGGGCGTGACCTTCGATCCGTCCTCCAAGGGTGCGCAGGCCTATATTGCGTTCGGCGCCGAGATGGTGCAACGCCTGGGGCCCGCCGTGTCCGCAGGCGCGCCTGCAGCGACTGCGCCGGCAGCCACGAAAGCGGCTACCCATGATCAAGTCTGACCAGGTGCTGCCGGGCGCCGCTGCCACGATTTCATTTTCCGCCCACTCGACCACGAATTCACCGCACACCATGGCTACCAAAAAACACAAGGGCCTCGGCCGCGGACTCGATGCATTGCTCGGCGGCTCGACCGACTTCAGCGAACTGGCGCCCATTCCGGGCGCGCCATCGACCCTGGCGCTGAGCAACATGCAGGCTGGCAAATATCAGCCGCGCACCCGCATGGATGAAGGCGCCCTGAATGAACTGGCGGCATCGATCAAGGCGCAGGGATTGTTGCAGGCGATCCTGGTACGGCCGATCGTGGCCCACAATGGCGCGCCGCAATACGAAATCATCGCCGGCAAGCGGCGTTTCCGGGCGGCGCAGATCGCCGGTTTGAGCGAGGTGCCGGTACTGGTCAAGGATGTCGAAGACCAGGCCGCCGCCGCCATGGCATTGATCGAAAACATCCAGCGCGAAGACTTGAATCCGCTGGAAGAAGCGCAAGGCATCCAGCGCCTGATCAGCGATTTCGAATTCACCCACGAACAAGCCGCCGGTGCCGTCGGCCGCTCGCGCAGCGCGGTCTCCAACCTGTTGCGTTTGTTAAATCTGGCCAAGCCCGTGCAAACCATGCTGATGGCCGGCGACCTCGACATGGGGCATGCGCGGGCACTCCTGGGTGTCGATGCCGCCAACCAGATCACCCTGGCCAATCAGGTCGTGGCAAAGCGCATGTCGGTCCGTGAAGCCGAACGCCTGGTGATCCGCACCGTCAACGAGCAGGCTGCCAGCCTGAAGCCGCGCGAGCCGCAAAAAGAAAAATCGCGCGACCTGAAGCGGCTGGAAGAAGAACTCTCGGACTTGCTGGCGACCCGGGTCACCATCAAGACCGGCGCCCGCCACCATGGCACCCTGTCCATGGATTTCGCCAACCTCGATGCGCTCGACGGGATCATCGCTCGCCTGCGCGGCGTGACGCCGGTCGCCTGAGTCCGCCGGCAGGTTCAGGGGAGCCTCAAGCCGGCCGGCGACAGTTAACGGCACGCAGCGAAGCCGGCAGGGCAGGGCAGCGCGCGCCTGGCACGATTTCGACCTCCGGTACCGATTCACAGAAGTTTTACTGAAGAAACATCAAGACCACACCACTATGTGGTGAAGCGTGTCACTTTGGACATTCCCAAGGCAGCAAAGGTTTGACGGACGTTGAGGATTCCACTTATAATCCCGTGGCTTTGTGCTGTACCCAACAGAATTTTCTACGGTCGCGTTACCGTGGGTCCACCCGCCCCGCCGATCTGCCTGGATTAGTACCCTGGATTCGTATGCTGCGCGTAGTCCTCCTGCAACTGGCGACCACGGTCGTCGCGGCCTGTGTCGCCGGCCTGCTAGGGGGAACTCCGGCCTTCGTGTCAGCGTTGTTGGGCGGCTTGTGCTGCGTGGTGCCGAACGGTCTGTTTGCCCTGCGCCTGTTTGCCAATGCCAACAGTACCGCCGGCGCCAATCCGATGTCTTTTTTTATCGGCGAATTTATCAAGATTGCATTGACGGTGGCGCTCCTGGGCGCGGCCGCATGGCTGTACCGCGATTTGAACTGGCTGGCGATGATCGCCGCTTTCATCGTGGCACTTAAAAGTTACATCATCTTATTATTTAGGCACTGACATGGCGACTGAACTGGCTGCGAAGGCTGCGACCGAGGGTGCAACACATGCCCCGAACGCAACCGAATATATTGTTCACCACCTAACGCATTTCTCGTCGAAGCATCAAGACAAGATCATCGATTTTTCGATCCTTAACTACGACACGATTTTCTGGTCGCTGGCCATTGGCATCATCGGTTCATTGTTCATGTGGGCCGCAGCGCGGCGCGCGACCTCCGGCGTGCCGGGCCGGTTCCAGGCAATGGTCGAGATCGTCGTCGAAATGGTCGAAGACCAGTCGAAAGCCATCATTCACGGCAACCGCCAGTTCATCGCGCCGCTGGCGCTGACGGTATTCGTCTGGGTCCTGCTGATGAATGCAATGGACTTTTTGCCGGTCGACATGTTTGACCGCCTGTTCAAACTGGTCGGACTGGGCGAAGTAATTCATTTCCATCGCGCGGTGCCCACGGCCGACATCAACGGCACGTTGGGCATGGCGTTCGCCGTGCTCGCACTGATGCTTTACTACAACGTGAAGATCAAGGGCATTGGCGGCTTCGTGCATGAACTGTTTTGTGCGCCATTCGGTTCCCATCCGGCGCTGTGGCTGCCGAACCTGGGCCTGAACATCATCGAATTCGTCGCCAAGACCGTGTCATTGGGCATGCGACTGTTTGGCAACATGTATGCCGGCGAATTGATTTTCCTGCTGATCGCGTTGCTCGGTTCGACCGCGACCTGGTGGGGCTTCGGAATGCATGTGGTGGCCGGTTCGGTCTGGGCAATCTTCCACATACTGATCGTGTTGTTGCAGGCGTTCATTTTCATGATGTTGACCCTGGTGTACGTGGGGCAGGCGCACGAAGGGCACTGATCCAGCGCGGTCGGGGCAGCAGGATTTGCAGGCGAAATCAAGCATCAGCAATACCAAGAACATCAGCAGTAGCAGAAATAGCAGCAACGGTTTCGCAGGTTTGTATTTTTACTTTTTTACTTTTTAATATCCAAGGAGTTTTTCATGACTGACGTCGCATTCGTAGCATTGGCTTGTGGTTTGATTATTGGTCTCGGTGCTATCGGCGCATGTATCGGAATTGGCATCATGGGCGGCAAGTTCATTGAAGCCTCGGCACGTCAGCCTGAACTGATGAATACACTGCAAACCAAGATGTTCCTGTTGGCCGGTCTGATCGACGCTGCGTTCCTGATCGGCGTTGGTATCGCGATGATGTTCGCGTTCGCCAATCCGTTCATCAAGGGCTAAGCCAGCCATTCTCATCCCGCCGGGCGCCTGATCGCATGATCCGGCGCCCGGACCACGTTATTCTGAGAAGGACATTACCGTGAACTTAAATGCAACACTAGCTGCACAGTTCGTGGTCTTCTTCATCCTGGCGATGTTCACGATGAAATTCGTGTGGCCGCCACTGATGAAAGCGCTCGACGATCGCGCGCAGAAGATTGCGGATGGATTGGCTGCCGCCGACCGTGGCAAGGCAGAAATGGCTGCCGCTGAAAAGCGCGTGCAAGCCGAACTGTCGGGCGCGCGTGATGAAGGCCAGAAGCGCATCGGCGAAGCCGAAAAGCGCGCCGCCAGCATCATCGACGAAGCCAAGAAAATCGCTTCCGACGAAGCCGCCCGCATCATCGCCGCAGCACGCGACGACGCGCAACAGCAAGTCACCCGTGCCCGCGAAGAACTGCGTGGCCAGGTCGCGACCCTGGCAGTCAAGGGCGCCGAGCAGATCCTGAAGCGCGAAGTCAATGCAGCAGCGCACGCCGATCTGTTGACCCAACTGCAAACCGAGCTGTAATCATGGCTGAACTTGCAACCATTGCTCGTCCGTACGCCGAAGCGCTGTTCCGCGTGGCAAAAGCCGGTAATCTGGCAGCCTGGTCAGACTTGGTCAATGAAATGGCCAATGTGGCTGCGCATGCCGACGTGCAGGCGCTGGCGCACAATCCGAAGGTGCTTGACGGCGACATGGCCGCGACCTTCATGTCCCTGCTGAAGTCGCCGCTTGGCGAAAACGCCGATGAAGGGAAAAACTTCATCTCGATGCTGGTCGAGAATGGCCGGATCGCACTGTTGCCGGAAATCGGCGTCCAATTCCAGGCATTGAAAAATGCCCAGGAAGGCGCCGCCGATGCAGCCATCACCAGCGCATTCGCGATTTCGGACGCTCAGGTTTCGGCACTGGTGCAGGCGTTGGAAAAACGGTTCGGCCGCAAGCTCAATCCGTCGGTCAGCGTCGACAATGCCTTGATCGGTGGCGTGCGGGTAGTGGTCGGCGATGAAGTGCTGGATACCTCGGTACGGGCCAAGCTGCAACAGATG
>JAYUWF010000004.1:0-8097 GCA_043753685.1 Herminiimonas sp. | reverse complement strand
CCGCCGAGATGGATCGCATCGCGGTCGAAGCCTACCGCGCCATCGGTTGCGAAGGCTGGGGCCGGGTCGATTTCCTGCTGCGCGAATCCGACAACAAGCCGTTTCTGCTGGAGGTCAACACCTCCCCCGGCATGACCGGCCACTCGCTGGTACCGATGGCAGCGCGTGCGGCCGGCATGAATTATGAAGCGCTGTGCCTGGAAATCCTGGGCATGGCCAGTTTGAAGATGCCAATGGGTAGTAACGGCGGCAGTAATGGATACAACAGCGAATACAACAACGAATTCGACAACGAATCCGACAACGAACACAACAACGGGAGCCAGTCCTAGACCATGTGGCACGACATCAAGGCAATGAATGCAACCTCCAGCGCCCTGTTCGGCCTGGTGGCGCTTGCCTTGTTCGCCTCGTGCCTGTGGTGGCTGGCGCAGCGGCCGATGTTTACGTTGAAGGTGATCCGGGTCGAAGGATCGGGCATCGAGCTGCGGCACGTCAATCCGCTGACGGTGCGCGGCACGGCACTGCCTCGCATCAAGGGGAATTTTTTTACCGCCAACCTGGAAACGGTACGCACCGCATTCGAAACGGTGCCCTGGGTGCGCCGGGCGATGGTGCGGCGCGAATGGCCGAACCAGTTGATCGTGACGCTGGAAGAGCACATGCCGCTGGGCACCTGGGGCGACGATGGCCGGTTGATCTCGGTAAAGGGTGACGTCTTCACGGTCAACCTGGACGAAGCGGAAGAAGATGGCGAGCTGCCCGAATTCGGCGGTCCGGAAGGCAGTGAAAAGGAAGTGGTGGCACGGTTTCAGGAAATGCATCAGTGGTTCGCGCCGATTTCCCTGACACCGGAATCGGTGCATCTGTCGGAGCGGTATGCGTGGATGGTCAAGCTGGATAACGGCATGGCGGTGGAACTCGGTCGGGAACAGACCAGGACCACCTTGCGGGAACGGGTAGAGCGTCTGGTGGGGGTGTATCCGCAATTGGTGGCGCGGCTGCAGAACCGGATCGAAAGCGTGGACATGCGTTATCCGAATGGGCTGGCGTTGCGCGTCAGCGGGATGGCATTCGGGTCGGATACGAAGAAAAAATAGCAGAAGAGCGACATGACAAAAGACGCAAAAAACCTGATCGTCGGCCTCGACATCGGCACCTCGAAAGTGGTGGCGGTGGTGGCCGAAGTGCTGGCCAACGGCCGCCATGAAGTCATCGGCCTGGGCCAGCACGAGTCGAAGGGATTGAAAAAAGGCGTGGTCGTCAATATCGAAGCCACCGTCGAATCGATCCAGCGCGCGCTCGAAGAAGCCGAGCTGATGGCCGATTGCAAGATCCGCAATGTCTACACGGGCATCGCCGGCAGCCACATCCGCAGCTTCAATTCCAGCGGCATGGTCGCCATCAAGGACAAGGAAGTCACCGCCGCCGACGTGGCGCGCGTGATCGAGACGGCCAAGGCGGTCAACATTCCGACCGACCAGCAATTGCTGCACACCGTGCCGCAGGAATTCATCGTCGACAACCAGGAAGACGTGCGTGAGCCGATCGGCATGAGCGGCATCCGCCTGGAAGTCAAGGTCCACATCGTCACCGGCGCGGTGTCGGCCGTGCAGAACATCGTCAAGTGCGTGCGTCGCTGCGGCCTGGAAGTCTCCGACCTGATCCTGCAACCGATGGCGTCTGCCGATGCAGTGCTGACACCGGACGAGAAGGAACTCGGCGTGGTGCTGATCGATATCGGCGGCGGCACCACCGATGTGGCGATCTTTACCGAAGGTGCGATCCGGCATACCGCCGTGATACCGATCGCGGGCGACCAGATCACCAACGATATCGCCATGGCGTTGCGTACGCCCACTGGTGAAGCCGAAGAAATCAAGCTGCGCTACGGCGTGGCCAAGCAAGTGCTGGCCGACCCCAACGAAACGCTGGAAGTGCCGGGACTGGGCGACCGCTCGCCGCGCGCCCTGTCGCGCCAGGCGCTGGCCGCCGTCATCGAACCGCGTATCGAAGAACTGTTCGCGCTGGTGCACCAGGTGGTGCGCGAATCCGGTTACGAAGAAGTGCTGTCGTCCGGAATAGTGCTGACCGGCGGCTCGGCAATGATGCCCGGCATGGTCGAACTGGCGGAAGACATTTTCCTGAAGCCAGCGCGGCTCGGTACTCCGGCCTACAGCGGCCAGCTGGCCGACGTCGTGCGCAGTCCGCGCTACGCGACCGTGCTGGGCCTGCTGCTGGAGGCGAAGAAGCAGTACCTGCGCGGCCACGTCGTCTCGCGCCAGGACGGTTCGGCAAAAGCGATCTGGACCCGGATGAAGGATTGGTTTCTAGGGAATTTCTGATTTTTGAAACAGATGTGTCGCTTTCGCAGCAAGAGTTGGAAAACGCAGCAAATGCAGGAAACGCAGCAAAGGCAATACAGGCAGTGCAGTCGTAACGGTAGTTGAACACCGCAGTTAGCAGTTGCTAGTCGTCACACCGCGTGATGCCTAGCGACTGACAACTGCACGCAGATGCAGCACATAGGGATGGTTTGGAACGGTTTGAATTTCGTCGGTGCGTTGCCAGGGCTTGGAATGAAGATCAAGCAGGCGCGGGTTCCGATTCAACTTTTTGTAGTCTTTAATTTTTAGGGAGTTCCCATGGAAATCGATATCCTCGACAACGCAGCACTCGGTACCGTGATCAAGGTCGTCGGCGTTGGCGGCGCTGGCGGCAATGCGGTTCAGCACATGATCAACAAGGGTGTGTCCGGTGTCGAATTCATCGCCGCCAACACCGATGCGCAGGCGCTGAAAATGTCGAAGGCCCACAACGTGATCCAGATCGGCGAGACCTGCCTGGGCGCCGGCATGAAGCCGGCCATCGGCCGTCAGTTGGCCGAAGAGTCGCGCAGCCGCATCGAGGATGCATTGCGCGGCGCGCACATGGTCTTCATCGCCGCCGGCATGGGCGGCGGCACCGGTACCGGCGCCGCGCCGATCGTGGCGCAGATCGCCAAGGAACAGGGTGCGCTGACGGTGGCGGTCGTCTCCAAGCCCTTCTCGTACGAAGGCCAGAAATGCATGGACATCGCCGACGAAGGCCTGGAAGCGCTGTCGCAGCACGTCGACTCGCTGATCATCATCCTGAATGAAAAACTGGAAGAGATCTACGAAGACGACAGCATGATCGAATGGCTGCAGCATGCCGACGACGTGTTGAACAATGCGGTCGCCGGTATCGCCGAGATCATCAACGTGCCGGGCCATATCAACGTCGACTTCAACGACGTCAAGACCATCATGGGCGAGCAGGGCAAGGCAATGATGGGAACGGCCACCGCTTCCGGCGTCGACCGTGCACGCATCGCCGCCGAGCAGGCAGTGGCGTCGCCGCTGCTGGACGGCATCGATCTGTCCGGCGCGCGCGGCGTGCTGGTCAACGTCACCGCCAGCCGCAATCTCAAGGGCAAGGAAATCAAGGAAGTCATGGCAACAGTGCGGGCTTTCGCCGCGCCGGACGCATCGATCGCCCAGGGCATCGCCTACGACGACACGATGGGTGACGACATCCGCGTCACCGTCGTGGCAACCGGTCTGGGCCGCGCGCGCAAGAACGTGCAGCTGGTACAGACACCGGTGCTGCGTACCGGCACCAACAACGAACCGGTCATGGCCGGCGCCGGAATGGGCCACGTGCCGGGCCGCGCTGCCGGCATGGGCGCGCCATCGTCCTCGTTCGAAGGCATGAAGGCGCCGGCGGTATGGCGTCGTGAATCCGCATCGGAGACGGTGCGGGCGCTGGAAAAGAATGGCATGGAAACCTACGACATTCCGGCATTCCTGCGCAAGCAGGCGGACTGAAGCCGGCGCATCGGGATCGCCGCGCGAGAGCGGCGGGTACCGGCGCCTGGCCTGACGATGTGACGCTGCCGGCAGGTATCAGCACCTATTGGCAGCATCAACTGCATCGATCGTATCGACGACACCGCTCGCAGCAGGCACGGCGCGCGGTGTCGTCACGTCTGCAACCGTGTCCGTCTGCAAAAAACAGCCGGACAAGGCATACTGCAGGCGCTTCAAACACCCCACCAACATCAAGAGAGGAGTTCATCATGACCATTCAAATCGGTGACAAACTGCCTGAGGGCACCCTGGCCGAATTCGTCGAAGTCGAAGCCGAAGGCTGCTCGATCGGCCCGAACACCTTCAAGGTGGAAGACCTGGTCAAGGGCAAGACGATCGCCATCTTCGGCCTGCCCGGCGCCTTCACGCCGACCTGCTCGGCCAAGCACGTGCCCGGCTATGTCGAACATGCCAGCGAATTCAAGGCCAAGGGCGTCGATGAAATCTGGTGCATCTCGGTCAACGACGCATTCGTCATGGGTGCCTGGGGCCGCGAGCAAGGAGTCGCCGGCACCGTGCGCATGATGGGTGACGGCAGCGCCACCTACACCAAGGCGCTCGGCCTGGATGCGGACTTTTCAAAATTCAACATGGGCATCCGCTCGCGCCGCTATTCGATGCTGGTGGTCGACGGCGTCGTCAAGCAGCTGAACCTGGAAGAAGGCGGCAAGTTCGAAGTATCGAACGCAGAAACACTGCTGACGCAACTGGCCTGAGCTGGCCTGAGCTGGCCTGAGCACCTGCGGCACACCTGGCGCGCGCTGCAAAAAGCGCAGTCGCCGCAGGTGGTGCCAACGAAGCGTTGTTTTCCCCCAAACCTGGCGGCAGAAAATAATTGACCCATTGGTTAGTTGTTATACTCCGACGATGCTCAATCAACGCACCGTCAAACAACTCGTCAAGACCACCGGCGTCGGGCTACATTCCGGGACCAAGGTCGAGCTGACTCTGCGTCCTGCAGCAGCCAACACCGGCATCGTGTTTCGCCGCATCGACCTGACACCGGTGGTCGATTTTCATGCGTCGGCGCTGATGGTCGGCGACACCCGCATGGCTTCCACGCTGGAACATCAGGGCGCCAAGGTGTCGACGGTGGAGCACCTGATGTCGGCCTGCGCCGGCCTCGGTATCGATAACCTGTATGTCGACGTGACGGCCGAAGAAATTCCGATCATGGATGGTTCGGCTTCCTCGTTCGTCTTCCTGCTGCAGCAGGCGGGCTTGCAGGAGCAGAACGTGGCGCGCAAATTCATTCGCATCACGCGGCCGGTGGAAGTGCGCGAAGGTATCGGCGAAAAAGAAAAATGGGCGCGCCTGGAACCCTACGACGGTTTCAAGCTGAAATTTTTCATCGAATTCAATCATCCCGCAGTCGATGGCACCGGCCAGACCGCCGAGGTCGACTTCACCGTCGAGTCGTACGTCAAGGAAGTCTCGCGCGCCCGCACCTTCGGTTTCATGCAGGACGTGGAAATGCTGCGCGGCCTGGGGCTGGCCCGTGGCGGCTCGCTGGAAAACGCGATCGTCATGGATGAATACCGGATCCTGAATGCCGACGGCCTGCGCTATGAAAACGAATTCGTGCGCCACAAGATCCTCGACGCCATCGGCGATCTGTACCTGATCGGCCATCCGCTGCTGGCCAGTTACAGCGCGCACAAGTCGGGCCATACCCTGAACAACCTGTTGCTGCGCGAATTGCTGGCCCATCCGGAGTGCTACGAGATCGTCAGCTTCGATACGCTCGACCTCGCGCCGCGGGGTTATCTGCGCCAGCTGGGTCAGGAATGGGCTCTGAACTGAGCAGTGTCGGACAGGGTGTTAAACAATTTCAATCAGCGCCGGCGCCGCACCATCGCCTCGATGGCAGCCTTCAATGCCGAATTGCGCGGTGAATCCGGCAGGGAAGCTCCCAGCTCGGCAAAGGCCGAAGTCGCCACCGGCGGCAAGCTCGGCGGCACAATTTTCGTTATCCTCGGGTTACTTCGGGCAACTTGCACTTTCAGGCGGATTGAATTAACCTGCCATCCCTGCATGAGCAACGCCTCCTGAAGTTTTGGCAATTGTTGCTTGAGCCTGGAGGCCAGTGCAGCGTTCGGAGTCGACAGTACCAACTGACTCGCATCAAACTGCAGCACGGCACATGCATCGAACATGGACGGCAGCGCGGCAGCGCAGGCCTTCTGCAGAGCCACCATTCTGGTCACACCCGGCAAGATCGCAGCCATCTTGTCGTGCGCACGTAAAAAATCCGCGGCACCTTTCGCCGACTTTGTCGCAGAGGTGCCTTGTTGATGAGGCAGGAATGTCGATGAGCGCATCATCGTTCTACCTTATCACACCCCGCCGATCTGGCAAGCATGCCGGCAACTGCCAGCGCTACCGGAAAAGACGGGCGTCAAAGGAATTTCGATGCAAATCATTCTGCTTCATTCACGGTTCAAGCAAGCACGTTCGGTCACCCTCGGCCCACGCCATCTGCTCCTGGCGCTGCTCGGCTTCGTGCTGGCGGTGCTGATCACGGCAGTAGCGGTCGACCTGGTCGCCCTGCGTTTCGGCAGCGGCATCGCGTTGCCCTTCGTTGGCGGCAATGTCGCGCTACCCGCCGCCGCCGACGCCGGCAAGAAAGACAAGTATCTGAAGGAAAACCTGGCCGCCATGGCCATCAAGCTGGGTGAGATGCAGGCCCAGCTGATGCGCCTCGACGCCCTCGGCGAGCGGGTGCAGGGCCTGGCCGGCGTGAAGCCGGAAGAATTCAATTTCAAGGAATTGCCAGGCCGCGGCGGCGCCGAACCGACCAGTGCCAGCGCCGGTGCTCGCGTGACCCGCAACCTCAACATGACGGAATTTCAGGCGGCGTTGGACGCCATGGCGCGCGATGTCGAACACCGGGCCGATTACCTCAACGTGGTCGAAACGGCGCTGATGACCGACAAGATCAAGTCCAAGCTCTTGCCGACGATTCAGCCGGTCAATGTCAGCTACAACGCCTCCGGTTTCGGCTGGCGTTTCGATCCTTTCAATGGCCGCAATTCATTCCATGAGGGGATCGACTTTCCCGCACCGGTTGGAACGTCGATCGTCGCCGCGGCCGGCGGCGTGGTCATTGCCGCCGAATACCACCATGAATTCGGCAACATGCTGGAAATCGATCACGGCAACAACATCGTTACCCGCTACGCCCATTCATCGCGCCTGCTGGCCAAGGTAGGAGACATCGTCAAGCGCGGCCAGCACGTGGCCGACATCGGCTCGACCGGCCGCTCGACCGGCGCGCACCTGCATTTCGAGGTGCTAGTCAAGGGCATTCCCCAGGATCCGAACAAGTTCCTGGCTGCCGGCGCCAGCCAGGCGAAGATTGCTGCGCTCGGCGTGAAGTAGTCCCAGGGCAGTTCCGACGCAGCTGTGCGGCGACGGCGGCCATTGTTTCCGCACAGGCAGGCCCAATATGATCCTCCACAGGCCGCTGCCCGTCCGGCTCTCGCTGATTTCCCTTGGATATCAACCAGATACGCTGGATAGGCAGCATGATAAAATCCAGCGTTTTCGCCAACTGACGCCCCGTCCTGCCCGATCGCCCTTGCGGCAACGAGCCTGACAGCGACATACCAAAGCGGTTTTCCGGCGCACTTTTTTAGAATTCAAGCATGTCATTACTGACCCAGATTTTCGGTAGCCGCAACCAGCGCCTGCTCAAGCAATACCAAAAAGTGGTGCGCGACATCAACGCGCTCGAACCCGAGGTCGAGAAGCTCTCCGACGCCGACCTGCAGGCGAGGACGCCGCAGTTCAAGGCGCGGATCGCCGCTGGCGAGACGCTCGACGCGATCCTGCCGGAAGCCTTCGCCGTCTGCCGCGAAGCCAGCAAGCGGGTCCTCAAGATGCGCCACTTCGACGTGCAGCTGGTCGGCGGCATGGTTCTGCATTACGGCAAGATCGCCGAGATGGGCACCGGCGAAGGCAAGACGCTGATGGCGACGCTACCGGCCTACCTCAATGCACTGGCCGGCAAGGGCGTGCACGTGGTGACCGTCAACGATTACCTGGCCCAGCGCGACGCCGACTGGATGGGCAAGCTGTACGGCTGGCTGGGATTGACCACCGGCGTGAACCTGTCGCAGATGGAGCACGACACCAAGCAGTCCGCGTATGCCTCCGACATCACCTACGGCACCAACAATGAATTCGGCTTCGACTACCTGCGCGA
>JAYUWF010000003.1:0-8114 GCA_043753685.1 Herminiimonas sp. | reverse complement strand
TGCACGTCGTTGACCACGCGCCCGCCGATCGAGATGGTGCCTTCGGTAATTTCTTCCAGGCCGGCCAGCATGCGCAGCAGCGTCGATTTGCCGCAACCGGAGGGACCTACCAGGACTGCGAATTGACCATCTTCGATTTCGATGTCGACCCCCTTGATGACGTGGGTCGAACCGAAGTACTTCTGGATGCCGCTGATCTGCACCGATGCCATGCCGTCTCCTGTGACGCTTCTTGTCGTCTGTTTTTTTGATTGCTGCGGCCGTCGCCCGGATTGCCGATGTTGCAGCGCACCCAAGAATGCCAGCCCTACGCTTGCAAGATCGATCGGGCAGAGTGATCCGATTGCAATCGTATTGCGACATGAAACTTACCTGCATCATTTAAGGAATGCAAGCGTTGAATCAGCCTCTTCACACCCTCCCTGCGACTGATTGCACACGACGGCAGTGTTTTGGGTTCGGCATGATCCTGTCAGCTGCTGCCGGTTGGACTGAACGCAGCGGCTGCACAATCCGATGGATTGCCCAATCAACAAAACACTTTGAACAGTGTAAAGTGCGCACGGGTAGAGCGCCGAACGTCCGCTGTCGCGGTAGGTATCGGCGCCACCATGCCATCAATCGGAGGGACGACAGCATGCGCATCAAGAACCACAAGGATTTCTGGGCCGGGGTGATGTTCATCGTCTTCGGCGCCTTCTTTGCCGGCTTCGGCACGCAGTACAAGTTCGGCAGCGCAGCGCAGATGGGACCGGGTTATTTTCCGACGGTGCTGGGAGTGCTGGTGATCGCGCTCGGTATCGTGGTCGCCATCGGTGGACTGCGCAGCGACGCCACGGAAGAACGGATCGATGCCTTCTCCTGGTCGACCCTGTTGCTGGTGCTGGGCTCGGTGGTGCTGTTCGGCGTCCTGCTGCAACCGCTGGGCCTGGTCGTGTCCCTGCTCGTGCTGGTGGCGGTATCGAGCTACGCCAGCCATGAATTCACCTGGCGCGCAACGCTCATGAATGCAATCGTTCTGGTCGGCTTGTGCCTGCTGGTGTTCGTGTGGGCCTTGAAGCTGCAGTTTCCGCTTTGGCCGACCTTGCCGGCGTTCCTGACGCCGACCCTTTCCAACCTGACCGGCCACTGAGAGGGCGACAATGGAAAGTCTGCTGACCAATCTTGGCATCGGCTTCGGCGCGGTGCTGGCCCTCGAGCCATTTTCCCTGTTCGGCATGTCGCTGCTGCTGCCGATGAACCTGGTCTACTGTTTTCTCGGCGCGGTGATCGGCACGTTGATCGGTGTGTTGCCGGGACTCGGGCCGGTCGCCACCATCGCCATGCTGCTGCCGGCCACCTACGCCTTGCCGCCGCTCGGTGGCTTGATCATGCTGGCCGGGATTTATTACGGCGCCCAGTACGGCGGCTCGACCACGGCTATTCTGGTCAACCTGCCGGGCGAGACGTCGTCGGTGGTCACCTGCATCGATGGGTACCAAATGGCGCGGCGGGGACGGGCGGGCGTCGCATTGAGTACGGCGGCGCTCGGCTCCTTTTTTGCGGGTTGCGTCGGCACGCTGCTGCTGGCGGCGTTTGCGGTACCGCTGGCCGAAGTCGCCTTCAAGTTTGGCCCCGCCGAATACTTTTCGTTGATGGTGCTGGGGATGATCGGCGCCGTTGTGCTGGCCTCCGGTTCGCTGGTCAAGGCGATCGCCATGATCTGTCTGGGACTGTTGGGCGGCCTGGTCGGCACCGACGTCAATACCGGCGTGTCGCGCTATGCCTTCGAGATTCCGGAACTGGCCGATGGCATCGGCTTCGTCGCCGTCGCCATGGGCGTGTTCGGTTTCGCCGAAGTCATCACCAACCTGGAACAGAAGGAAGCGCGCGAACTGTTTACCAGCAAGGTCACCAGCATGTTCCCGACCCGCGAGGACTTCCGCCGCATGGTCGCGCCGGTCTTGCGCGGCACGATCCTGGGATCGATCCTCGGTATCCTGCCCGGCGGCGGCGCTGCGCTGGCCTCCTTCGGCGCCTATTCGCTGGAAAAAAAGGTCAGCCGCAACCGCGCCGAATTCGGCAAGGGCGCCATCGAAGGCGTGGCCGCGCCGGAATCGGCCAACAATGCCGCCGCGCAGACCTCCTTCATTCCGCTGCTGACCTTGGGCATTCCACCCAACGCGGTGATGGCGCTGATGGTGGGCGCCATGACGATCCATAACATCCAGCCCGGGCCTCAGGTCATGACCAGCAATCCGACCCTGTTCTGGGGTCTGATCGCGTCGATGTGGGTCGGCAATCTGATGCTGGTGATCCTGAACCTTCCGCTGATCGGTATCTGGGTAAAATTGCTGACGGTGCCGTACCGCTTCCTGTATCCGGCGATCCTGGTCTTTTGCTGCATCGGCGTGTATTCGGTCAGCAGCAGCAGCTTCGACGTTCTGCTGACGGCCGGCTTCGGCCTGCTCGGCTACGTGTTCCACAAGCTCGGTTGCGAGGGCGCGCCGCTGTTGCTGGGCTTCGTGCTGGGACCGATGATGGAAGAAAATTTCAGGCGGGCGCTGTTGATCTCGCGTGGCGATTTCACGGTGTTCGTCACCCGCCCGATCTCGCTCGGTCTGCTGCTGGCGGCCGCGGCGCTGATCGTGATGGTGGCGCTACCGTCGATCAAGGCCAGGCGCGAGGTCGCGTTCCAGGAAGAATAACAAGCAATCAATCGATCGAGTCAGCAAGGAATTTCAAGCAATGGAGCATCTGGCCTCGCCGGTTTTCTGGCTCGCCCTCGGCAACATCATCCTGGTCAATATCGTCCTGTCGGGCGACAACGCGATCGTCATCGCGATGGCGGCGCGCAGCCTGCCACCGGAACAGCAACGCAAGGCGATCTTTTTCGGCAGCGCCGGCGCAATCATTCTGCGCATCCTGCTGACGCTATTCGCCGTCACCCTCCTGACGCTGCCGTATCTGAAGATCACCGGCGCGATCCTGCTGTTCTACATCGGCGCGCAATTGCTGTCGGAAGACGACGGCCCGGAAGAGCACCATCATCATGCGAGCCTGGCGGTGGCGATCCGCACCATCCTGGTGGCCGACCTGGTGATGAGCCTGGATAACGTGCTGGGTGTGGCGGCAGCCGCCAAGGGCGACGTGACGCTGCTGGTGGCCGGGCTGATGATCAGTATTCCGCTGATCGTTTTCGGCAGTCAGCTGATCCTGCGAATCATGGAGCGGGCGCCGGTGATCATCGTCTTCGGCGCGGCGTTGCTCGGTTACCTGGCCGGGGAAATGCTGTTTTCCGATCCGGCATTGAAGGCATGGATCGCCGCGAACATGGCCTGGCATGACTGGAAGGTGCCGGGAACCGGTTTCGAACTGAGCCTGCCGGGACTTGTGTCGGCCGTGGCGGTGGTCTTGACCGGCCGGTGGCTGGCGCAGCGGCCAGAAAAAAAGCCCGCTTAGCGCGGGCTTGAATCCATATCAAGGAGAAGACATGGAGGAGACAATTTAATAGTACCTATAACGATATTGCATCGCCATAAATAAAAAGTCTGTAGTTGCTCAATGGCAACAACAGACTTTTTCATGGCACGTTCGGGGGCGCAACTTCTGGTCGCTTTAATCAAAACTGGCAATGCTTTTGGCGCCGGTTCTGCGTCTCACTCCGTCCATTGAGATGGATTTATTTTTTTACAGCACGCGGATAATACACCGAAATTCGGGCTTGTGGCCGCTCGCGCTGCACTGAAATGCATCTGTCTCGAATATCCCAAGCGAATTTGCTAGAATTTTCTGAATTAAAACCTTAGACGGCGCAATATTTTTCCTGAATTGCCTGATCCGCCAGCAACTCCGCCGCTTGCCCGGCATGCACGATCCGGCCCTGGTCGAGGATGTAGGCCCGGTCGGAAATCGACAGTGCCCGCTCGACGTTCTGTTCCACCAGCAGGATCGTGGTGCCGGACGCTTTCATGCGGGCGAACAGTTCAAACATTTCATCGACAAGGATCGGCATGATGCCTTCCGACGGCTCGTCCAGCAGGATCATTTTCGGGCGCGCCATCATGGCGCGGGCGATCGCCAGCATTTGCTGTTCGCCGCCCGACATCGAGGTTGCGTCCTGGTCCAGCCGTTCCTTCAGGCGCGGAAAAATTGTGGCGATTTCATCGACCATCTCGTTCATGCGGCTACGCTCGCGCCCGGCGATCAGGCCCAGCTGCAGATTCTCGCGCACCGACAGGCCGGGCACGATGCGGCGGTCCTCCGGCACATAGGCCAAACCGCGGTGGTAGCGCGCATGGGCCGGTCCCATCAGGCATTCGACGCCGTCGAACTGCATGCTGCCGCTGCGCTGCGGTACCAGTCCCATCAGGGCGCGCAGGGTAGTGGTCTTGCCGGCGCCGTTGCGGCCCATCAGGGTCACGATTTCACCGGGCAGCACTTCGAAGGCGATGTCCTGCACCACGTGACTGCGGTCGTAGAACGCATTCAGGCCAGTTACTTTCAGCATCGGCTGTTGGCCGCCTAGCGCAGTCGATTCAGTCATCAATTTTTCCCGAGGTAGACGCGACGGACTTCGTCATTGTTGCGGATGTCGTCGGGCGTGCCTTCGGCCAGCAGCTCGCCATGATGCAGCACGATCAGGCGCTGGCACAGATTCATCACCAGCTTCATCTTGTGCTCGACCAGGATCACGGTACGCTCGGCCGCCAGCGAGGTGATCAGGTCCATCATGACGCCGGTTTCTTCCGGCGACATGCCGGCCGTTGGCTCATCCATCAGCAACAGCGTCGGTTGCGCTGCCAGCGCCATCGCCACTTCCAGCGCCCGCTGCTGGCCGTGCGCGAGATCACCGGCGGGTTTGTCGCGGGAGGCGGTCAGGCCTACGCGCGCCAGCAGCTCATCGGCACGCTCGATCAGCTCGGCCAGCTGTCCACGGGGGCGCAACAGGGCAAAGCGGGTGCTGCGCATCTGTGCGGCCACCCGGACGTTTTCATGCGCGCTCAACTGCTTGAAGACATTCGTGATCTGAAAGCTCTTGGCGATGCCGATGCGGGCATACTCGTGCGGCGCCAGACCGGTGATGTCGCGCCCCTGAAAACGAATGCAGCCTTCCGTCGGTGGAAATGCGCCGCTGACGACATTGAAGAAGGTGCTTTTGCCAGCGCCGTTGGGTCCGATGATGGCAGTCAGCTTGCCGGCTTCGAAGGATACGCTGACATCGGTCAGGGCCTTGAAATTGCCGAAGCGTTGAGAGACTTTTTCGACTTCGAGAATCGGCTGTGCGCGGGCGCTCGGTTGCGGATCGTTGGCTGCTGCTGCCGTCCTGATCTGGCTCGTCATTTTGCGTCTCCGTTCTGGCCACTACCACTGCTGCCGATGGCGATCCGGCGCTGCATCCAGCCGACGATCGAGCCCCAGATACCGCGCGGGAAGAACAGCACGAACACGATGAATACCACGCCCACCACCGCCATCCAGTGCGTGGTCATGGTGGTGACCACGTCTTCCAGGTACAGGAACACGGCCGCGCCGATGAAGGGGCCGAAGAACGTCCCCATGCCGCCCAGCAGGCACATCATGACGGCCTGGCCCGATTGCAGATAGTGCAGCGAATCGATGGGTACGATCGACAGATGCAGCGCGCGCAGGGTACCGGCCAGGCCGCAGATACCGGCCGACAGCACGAACACCAGCAGCTTGGTGCGCGCCACGTCGTAGCCACAGGCGGCCGTGCGCTTTTCGTTTTCCCGCACCGCTTCGATAACGGCGCCGAACGGCGAATTCAGGATGCGCGAGACCAACCACAGTGCGGCGGTGACGAACACCAGGATCATGTAGTACTTGGTCAGGGGATTCAAAAAATCGAGCTTGTAGCCGAACAGGTCGATCACCTCGACCTTGATGCCGCGCAGGCCGTTTTCGCCACCGGTCCAGCGGTCTGCCTTGTAGAAGGCGTAGTAGACGATCTGCCCCAGCGCCAGGGTCACCATCGAAAAGTAGATGCCACGCGTGCGGATTGCCAGGTAACCGATCACCAGACCTGCAAGGGAAGCGGCCACGACGCCGACGCCGATGGCCGGCAGCCAGTGCAGGTTGAAACTGACGATCGAGATACCGGTCAGATAACTGCCCACGCCAAAGAAGGCAGCATGGCCGAACGACAGCATGCCGGTGTACCCGAACAGCAGGTTGAAGCCGACCGCATAGAGGCCAAAGATCAGGATGTTGATGGCCAGCGCTTCGTACGGCATCACCAACGGAAACGCCAGCAGAAACAGGATGGCGGCGCCGACCCGGTGGCGCTTGACGAAATCATAGAAATTTTTCATGGTCGGCATCAGCCCATCAATCCGGCTTTGCCGAAGAATCCCTGCGGCCGCACCAGCAGCACCAGCGCCATCAGCACGAAAATCGAGAGTTCGGCCAGTTCAGGTGCGAACAGCGACGTCATCGAAAACACGATCCCCACCAGCAGGCCGGCCACCACCGCGCCCGGCAACGAGCCCATGCCGCCGACCACCGTCACCACGAAGGATTCGGCCAGCACCGGTATGCCCATCTCCGGATTGACCGCCCGGGTCGGCGCCGCCAGCACGCCGGACAGGCCGGCGATGGCTGTTCCGATACCGAACACCATCAGCCAGACGCGCGCCACGTCGATGCCCAGCACCCGCACGATTTCCGGATCGCGCGAGCCGGCACGGATGATGAGGCCGTAGCGGGTCTTTTCGATGAACAGGTACAGCGCCAGGATCACCACAGCCGCCGCGCCGATCAGGAACAGCCGGTACAGCGGGAACATGCCGAAGCCCAGATTGACGGCGCCACGCAGCGACGCCGGCACAGAGGTCGGCACGCCTTCGATACCGAACATCGTGCGCATCGCTTCGATCAGGACGTACGACAGGCCGAAGGTCAGCAGCAGCGGATAGTCGATGCCCCGACCGTAGAGCGGCCGCACCAGGAAGCGTTCGGTGACCAGGCCGACGGCGCCGACGGCCAGCGGCGTCAGCACCAGGCTCAGCCAGAAATTGCCGGTCAGGCCAAGAAAATAGACGCCCATGAAAGCGCCGACCATGTAGAACGCGCCGTGGGCGAAATTGACCACGGTCAGCATGCCGAAGATCAGGGACAACCCGATCGCCAGCAGTGCATAGACAGCGCCCAGTGCGATGCCTGTAGCAAGCTGCAAGAGCAGCAATTGCAATGTGATGTCACCCATGCAGATCCCGAAAAGTGAAGCGGACAACGCCGGGCAGCAGCGCCGATGAAATGGCCGGTCGGTTCACTCGAACCAGACCGGCCGAGGTTTCGATCAGGTGCTGATCTTGTGGCCCAGTTCGTCGCAGCTGCGCAGGTTGCCTTCGTTGGCCTTTTCGATCGCCAGCGTGTTGAAGACGTCGTACTTGTCCTTCATGTTCTTCGACTTGGACTCGACGATGATCACCGATTGCACCGACTGGTGATCGCACTTGCGATAGAACTGCTCGCCCTTGTACCAGTTGTAGCGCAGCTGGCGCAGGGCGATGCTGACTTTCAGGGATTCGGTGGATTTCGCCTCGCGCACCGCTTGCAGCACGCTCTTGACGCCGGCATAACCGAGTGCGCCGTAGTCGGACGGCACCGCGCCGCCATACGCCTTGCGGAACTTGTCATTGAAGGCCTTGGCCGCCGGGATCGTGTCTTCCATGCCCCAGTAATACGAGGTGCCGCCGAGGATGCCGTCGAAGGCATCGGCGCCGCCGGCCAGACGTGACGTATAAAGCAATACCGGCGTGATGATCTTGGTGCTGGCTTTCAGGCCGAAGTCGGTGGCCTGCTTGGCCGAGTTGACCAGGTCGCGGCCGAAATTGCACAACACCAGAACGTCCGGCTTCAATGCCTGGATGCGCGGCAGGAAGGCCGAATAATCGGCAGCACCGATCGGATGACGGATATCGGCCAGCATCTGCACGCCCAGCGGCGCGCCGGCGCGCTGGAAGCCGCGCACCATTTCATGACCGTAAGCGTAGTCGGCGGTCAGGTAGACCACTTTCTACACTTCTTCCCAACCTCACCCATTGACGGGAATTGCGGCCAAAGTCGCGCAAAATTCCGGAGCTGAGTCTTGGATTCACTCAAAACGCAAGCAG
>JAYUWF010000002.1:0-2642 GCA_043753685.1 Herminiimonas sp. | reverse complement strand
CATCGAATTCGAGCTTGCGGGTAATCGTCAACATGGTATGTACTTCATCGTATTTTTTCGTGATTAGGGAATCTGCAACAGCTTATGGGTTTGCAGACTGAGTTTCCATTGCGGATTACGCTTGCAGGTCTCAATTGCCAGCCGGGTGTTCGCGGCAGCATCCGGCCCATCCATCGGCTGCACAAAAAAATGTTCAAAATCGAGCGCCGCATAGTCGGCCAGATTCTGGCTGGCTTGCGGGATTACGACCTTGATCTCGTTACCTTGTGCGACGGCCAATACCGAACCCATTTTCGGGCTAACGCAAATCCAGTCCACCCCGGCTGGCACTGCTATGGTTCCGTTGGTCTCGATGGCAATGGTAAATCCGTGTGCATGCATGCTGGCAATGAGCGCGGCATCCAGCTGCAGCAACGGTTCACCACCGGTAAAAACGACGTATTTATTGATTGGATATTCCTGCGGCCACAGGCTGGCTATCGTGTGCGCCAAGGCGTCACTGTCGCTAAATTTCCCGCCGCGCTCGCCATCGGTGCCGACAAAATCGGTATCGCAAAATCGGCACACTGCGCTGGCGCGATCAGCCTCGCGGCCCGACCACAGGTTGCAACCGCTAAAACGACAAAATACCGCCGGCCGCCCAGCGTGTGCGCCCTCACCTTGTAAGGTATAAAAAATTTCTTTGATGCTATAGGTCACTGTGTCACTGCGTTCTTCAAATTGGATAAAAAAAATGGCTACATCAATAATGACATTAGGCCCGGGACAGTAAATTCTGCGTCACGGCGCAAATTGTAACGTGCAGATGGCGTTCCCGCTAAAGACAAAGACGATGCGTCGCTCAAGGCGGCGCATCGTCCTGTGGACAAGCCAAAAATGCGTTCAATCGACCAAAATCATTCCCACTCGATCGTCGCCGGCGGTTTACCGGAAATGTCGTACACAACACGGTTGATGCCACGCACTTCATTGATGATGCGGTTTGAAACTTTGCCTAACAGTTCGTGCGGCAAATGTGCCCAGTGTGCAGTCATAAAATCCTGCGTCTGCACAGCACGCAGCGCTACCACGTATTCGTAGGTGCGACCATCGCCCATTACGCCGACCGATTTCACCGGCAGGAATACGGCAAAGGCCTGGCTGGTCAACTGATACCAGTTGCTGCCGCTGTTTTCATCTACGGTATTGCGCAATTCCTCGATGAAAATCGCATCGGCGCGGCGCAACAAGTCGGCGAATTCCTTTTTCACTTCGCCCAGAATGCGCACACCCAGGCCGGGGCCAGGGAACGGATGGCGATACACCATGTCGTGGGGCAGGCCGAGTGCGACACCAAGTTCACGCACTTCATCCTTGAATAGTTCACGCAAGGGTTCCAGCAGTTTCAGGTTCAGGGTGTCTGGCAAGCCGCCAACATTGTGGTGACTCTTGATGGTGTGGCCTTTCTTGCCCTTGCCGGCGCTTTCGATCACGTCAGGATAGATGGTGCCCTGGGCCAGCCATTTGGCGTTTTGCAGCTTGGCGGACTCAGCCTGGAATACTTCAACAAATTCGCGACCGATGATCTTGCGCTTGGCTTCGGGGTCGGATACGCCGACCAGCGCACCCATGAATTGCGTTGCGGCATCGACATGAATCACTTTCACGCCGAGGTTCTTGCCAAACATGTCCATCACCATCTTGCCTTCATCCAGGCGCAACAAGCCGTGGTCGACAAAGACGCAGGTCAGCTTGTCACCGATGGCGCGGTGAATCAGGGCCGCAGCCACGCTGCTGTCTACGCCGCCGGAAAGGCCCAGGATGACTTCGTCCTGTCCAACTTGCTGGCAGATGAGTGCGACTGCTTCGGCAATGTAGTCCGGCATGTTCCAGTCGGACTTGCAACCGCAAATCTCGTGTACGAAACGACCGATGATGGCATTACCCTGCAGGGTATGCGTGACTTCCGGATGAAATTGCACTGCGTAGAAATGGCGTTTTTCATCGGCCATCGCTGCAATCGGGCAGTTGTCAGTCGAAGCCATTAGCTTGAAGCCGGGCGGCATCTGAATTACCTTGTCGCCATGGCTCATCCACACCTTGAGCATGCCATGGCCTTCGGCGGTCACGAAGTCATTGATTTCATTGAGCAGAGTGGTATGACCACGGGCGCGCACTTCGGCGTAGCCAAATTCGCGCACCAGGCCGTTTTCGACCTGGCCGCCGAGTTGGGCTGCCATGGCCTGCATGCCATAACAGATGCCTAGCACCGGCACGCCCAGCTCAAAAACTGCCTGCGGTACGCGCGGTGTATCGCCTTCCATTACGGAATTCGGCCCGCCCGACAGAATCACTCCAGCCGCGCCATAGTTGCGAACGAATTCATCCGATACGTCGTAAGGAAAAACTTCAGAAAAAACACCTGAGTCGCGCACACGGCGGGCAATCAGTTGCGTGACCTGGGAGCCAAAATCAAGAATGAGAATTTTAGAATGCATATAGGCGATTTTATAAAGAAGACATTAAAACGGACATTAAGACGACGAGGGTTGGCCAGGGTTAGCTTGGATAACACAATTACGGCCTATTTTTTTAGCCGCGACCAAGGCTTTTTCGGCACGGCCGATCAATTCTTCGGAACTTGCGTCAGGAAACGTATCGGT
>JAYUWF010000001.1:0-8129 GCA_043753685.1 Herminiimonas sp. | reverse complement strand
TCCGATGCTTCTGACTACCCTGCTCGCCACCGTCGCGCTGGCCGCAGCAATGCCCTACGATCCGGCTGCCGACGTCCGCCAGGACGTGCGGCAGGCCTTGGTCGCGGCCAAGGCGGCCGGCGTGCCGGTTCTGGTGATCATGGGCGCCAACTGGTGCGAGGATTGCCGCGCGCTCGACGTCGCTTTAAACAGCGGCAAGAATGCCGAACTGATTCCGCGCCACTTCAAGGTCGTGAAGGTCGATGTCGGCAATTTTGACCGGAACCTGGACCTGTCCGCGGCGTACGGCAATCCGATCAAGAAAGGCATTCCGGCGGCAGTGGTCCTGTCGCCCGACAACCAGGTGCTGTATGCGACGCGCGGCGGTGAACTGTCGAACGCGCGGCGCATGAGCGAAACCGGGGTCTACGATTTCTTTGCGAAAGTGGTGGCGGAGACGGGAAAAATTGATACGAGCAAGGAAGGAAGGAAGGAAGTAAGTAAGTAAGGCATTTCGCAAGTCATCGAATATTCCGCAGCCGTCGCCGCGACGGCCGGTTCTGCCCATTTGCCCTCGGATCGCGTTTTGTTGTAACTGGCATTGATCCGCGGCTCACTCACTATCTTATGAACATCCCCATTGCGCAATTTCAGGAATCGGACACGGAAGCAGTCGTCTTGCTTTGGCATGCCTGTGGTTTGACCCGGCCCTGGAACGATCCGTATCGCGACATCGCACGCAAGCAACTGGTACAACCGGAACTGTTCCTGGTGGTCCGGGACGGCGCGTCGGTGGTGGCGACCATCATGGCCGGCTTCGACGGACATCGCGGATGGGTCAATTATCTGGCGGTGGCGGCGACGCATCGCGGCCAGGGGATCGCGCGGGCCTTGATGCAGGAAGTGGAGCAGGTTCTGAAAGCGGCGCAATGCCCGAAGCTGAACCTGATGGTCCGCAAGGACAACCATGCGGTGCTGGCTTTTTATGCGCACCTTGGGTATGGAGTGGATGATGTGGTTGCGTTGGGGAAGAGGTTGGTTGACGATTTGCCGGTGGAGGGTAAAACGTGAGAACGCAATTTCCTCGAACCGAAAAGTCCCTGACCGCCGGGGATTCGACCGGTCTTCAATGCCGATTCAAAGCGGCCCAAACAGATGTGAAGCGCATTCACTGCTTCGTCGAGGACGCTGTCCTTGCAGGCAAATGCAGCACTGACAAAAAATAAAAGCTGCCTATTCAAGTGGCAGCTTTTCCTAAAAATCCCTTTAAAATCAAGGGTTTAAAAATGGCGGAGAGACGGGGATTCGAACCCCGGATAGGCTATGAACCTATACACGCTTTCCAGGCGTGCGACTTCAACCACTCATCCATCTCTCCTGATTTCGTTAGCATCGTGCAAATTTCAGCCGATTTAACGAAGCCGCAGAGTATAGCAAGAAACCACGGCATCACCTCGATTTCCACAATAGCTTCTGCAAATTCCACCCAGCGTATTCATTAGGCGGTCACTTGCACTCTATTTACTGCGCCTCTTTCAACTGCTCCAGAATCGCCGGATTTTCCAGGGTCGAGATATCTTGCGTGATGGCCTCGCCCTTGGCCAGCAAGCGCAACAGGCGCCGCATGATCTTGCCGGAACGAGTCTTCGGCAGGTTGTCGCCGAAACGGATTTCCTTCGGTTTGGCGATCGGACCGATCTCCTTGGCGACCCAGTCGCGCAATTCCTTGGCGATCGCCTTGGCTTCGTCGCCGACGGGGCGGTTGCGCTTCAGGACCACGAAGGCGCAGATCGATTCACCCGTAGTGTCGTCCGGCTTGCCGACCACGGCTGCTTCGGCCACCATCGGATGCGCCACCAGCGCGGATTCGATTTCCATCGTGCCCATGCGGTGACCGGAGACGTTCAAGACGTCGTCGATGCGGCCGGTAATGGTGAAGTAGCCAGTGGTCTCGTTGCGAATCGCGCCATCGCCGGCCAGGTAGGTCTTGCCACCCAGCTCTTCGGGGAAGTAGCTCTTCTTGAAACGCTCCGGATCGTTCCAGATGGTGCGGATCATCGATGGCCATGGCCGCTTGACGACTAGGATGCCGCCCTGCCCGTTCGGCAGATCGGCGCCTGTTTCGTCGACGATTGCCGCCATGATGCCCGGCAGCGGCAGCGTGCAGGAACCTGGCACCAGTGGCGTTGCGCCCGGCAGCGGCGTGATCATGTGGCCGCCGGTTTCGGTCTGCCAGAAGGTGTCGACGATCGGGCAATTTTCACGGCCGATGTTCTTGTGATACCACATCCAGGCTTCCGGATTGATCGGCTCGCCGACCGAACCCAGCAAGCGCAGGCTCGACAGATCGTACCGGTCCGGATGGATGGCGGCGTCTGCGTCGGCGGCCTTGATCAGCGAACGGATCGCGGTGGGCGCGGTGTAGAACACCGTCACCTTGTGCTTGGCGATCATGTCCCAGAAGCGCCCGGCGTTCGGGAAGGTCGGAATGCCTTCGAAAATGATTTCGGTCGCGCCCACGCACAGCGGACCGTATGCAATGTAACTGTGGCCAGTGACCCAGCCGATGTCGGCGGTACACCAGAAGACATCGTTCGGCTTGATGTCGAAGGACCACTTCATCGTCAGCGCGCACCACAGCAGGTAGCCGCCCGAGGAATGCTGCACGCCCTTCGGCGTGCCGGTCGAGCCCGAGGTGTAGAGGATGAACAGCGGATGCTCGGCACTGACCCACTCCGGCTCGCAGGTGGCGCTCTGGCTGGCCACCAGTTCATGCATCCACAGGTCGCGTCCGGCAACGAGGGCGATGTTGCCGCCGGTACGCTTGTACACCACGACGTTCCTGACGGCGTCGCAGCCGCCCAGGCCCAGCGCTTCGTCGACGATCGCTTTCAACGGTAGGTGCTTGCCGCCACGAACCTGCTGGTCGGCGGTGATGACGGCTACCGCGCCGGCATCGATGATACGCTCCTGCAGCGACTTGGCGGAAAAGCCGCCGAAGACTACCGAGTGGGTCGCGCCGATGCGGGCACACGCCTGCATCGCGATCACGCCCTCGACCGACATCGGCATGTAGATCACGACCCGGTCGCCCTTCTTGATGCCGAGCGACTTCAGGCCATTGGCGAACTGGCAGACCTTGGCGTGCAGTTCCGTATACGTCAGGCGAGTGACATCGCCACCGTCGGCTTCGAAGATGACGGCCGTCTTGTCGGCGTTACCGTTGCTCAGGTTGACGTCCAGGCAATTGTAGGAAACGTTCAGCAAGCCATCCTCGAACCACTTGTAGAAGGGCGCCTTCGATTCATCCAGCGCTATCGAAAAGGGCTTGTGCCAGGCCAGGTTCTCGCGCGCCAGGCGCGACCAGAAACCGTCGTAGTCGCGCTCGGCCTCGGCGCACAGAGCGTTATAGGCATCCATTCCGGAGATCGCCGCAGTTGCGGCGAAGGCTGCCGGCGGTGGGAAGATGCGGGTCTCATGCTTGATTGTTTCGATCTCGGCCATGCTTGTCTCCTGCTTTTTTAAAATTGGATGCTTTGAATTGGCGCAACGATAGTCAGTCAGACTTACGACGACCTTACACTGATTTTAGACGAAATTAACGAACGATCATGCTTAAAAGCGCCTGCTGGTGCCAACGCATGCGTTATTCGACCAGGACGGCATCGGCGCGGCATCCGTACGGCATTGGCAAAGGCCAGGAAGCGGGCTCGGGTACCCGCGGCCCGTGTAAAATAGCCGCTGCTCTTACCGACCCGGACCCTGCCTTCATGAGCGAACCTCGTTTGCCGCCGGCCGTCAAGCCGGTCACCACCATTCGGCCGCTGCCGCGTTTCATCTTCATGGCGCGCTGGCTGCAGTTGCCGTTGTACCTGGGCCTGATCCTGGCGCAATGCGTCTACGTCTATCATTTTTACCTGGAACTGTCCGACCTGATCGGCGCTGCGCTGGGCAACCCTGCAGCCCTGCAGCATATTCTCGATGCAGTGAGCATCGAGGGCACGATCAAGCCGACCAAACTGACCGAAAGCACCATCATGCTGGTGGTGCTGGGCTTGATCGACGTGGTCATGATTTCCAACCTGCTGATCATGGTAATCGTCGGCGGATACGAAACCTTCGTCTCGCGCATGAACCTGGAAACCCATCCGGATCAGCCGGAATGGCTGTCGCATGTGAATGCATCCGTGCTCAAGGTCAAGCTGGCCATGGCGATCATCGGCATTTCGTCGATCCACCTGCTCAAGACCTTCATCAATGCCACTGCCTACGACGTCAAGACGCTGGTGGCGCAGACCGGGATCCACATCACGTCCCTGCTGTCGGCCGTCGCCATCGCTTATTGCGACCGCATCATGAGCGACACCCAGAACAAGAACACCGCACACGCCGGCAACCACGCAGACCAAGAGGGAAAAGCATGACCGTCACCACCGTCACAATCAAGCAGGAAGACCTGATCGAATCCGTTGCCGCCGCGCTGCAGTACATCAGCTACTACCACCCGGCCGACTATATCGCCCACCTGGCACGCGCCTATGAGGCCGAGCAAAGTCCTGCAGCCAAGGATGCGATTGCCCAGATCCTGACCAATTCGCGCATGTGCGCCGAGGGCAAGCGGCCGATATGCCAGGATACCGGCATCGTCAACGTGTTCCTGAAGATCGGCATGGACGTGCGCTTCGAAGGCTTCAAGGGATCGATCACCGACGCCGTCAACGAAGGCGTACGCCAGGGTTACAACCATCCGGACAATACCTTGCGCGCCTCGATCGTGGCCGACCCGCAGTTCCTGCGCAAGAACACCGGCGACAACACGCCGGCGGTGGTGCACATGGAGCTGGTGCCGGGCAACACGGTCGATGTACAGGTCGCCGCCAAGGGCGGTGGCTCGGAGAACAAGTCCAAGTTCGTCATGTTGAATCCTTCCGATTCGCTGGTCGACTGGGTCATGAAGACGGTGCCCACCATGGGCGCCGGCTGGTGCCCGCCGGGCATGCTCGGCATCGGTATCGGCGGCACGGCCGAGCGCGCCATGCTGATGGCCAAGCAGGTGCTGATGGAAGACATCGACATGTATGATCTGAAGTTGCGCGGCCCGCAGAACAAGACCGAGGAATTGCGCATCGAGCTGTGCGACAAGATCAATGCGCTGGGCATCGGCGCCCAGGGCCTGGGCGGCCTGACCACGGTGCTGGATGTGAAGATCATGATGCATCCGACCCATGCCGCCTCCAAACCGGTGGCGATGATTCCGAACTGCGCGGCGACCCGGCATGCGCATTTCGTCCTCGATGGGTCGGGTGCTGCCTACCTGACGCCGCCGTCGCTGTCGACCTGGCCGGACGTGCAATGGAAACCCGATGCGAAAAAATCGAAATCGGTCAATCTCGACACCCTGACGCGCGAAGAAGTCGCGTCCTGGAAACCGGGGCAGACCTTGCTCTTGAACGGCAAGATGCTGACCGGCCGCGACGCCGCCCACAAGCGCATCCAGGACATGCTGGCCGCCGGCGAAGCGTTGCCGGTGGATTTCACCAATCGCGTCATCTACTACGTCGGCCCGGTCGATCCGGTGCGCGACGAAGCGGTCGGTCCTGCCGGGCCGACGACGGCGACCCGGATGGACAAGTTCACCGACATGATGCTGGAAAAGACCGGCCTGATCTCGATGATCGGCAAGGCCGAACGCGGCCCGACAGCGATCGAGGCGATCAAGAAGCACAAGTCGGCGTACCTGATGGCCGTCGGCGGCGCCGCTTACCTGGTCTCGAAGGCGATCAAGACCGCCAGGGTGGTGGGTTTTGCCGATCTGGGCATGGAAGCGATCTATGAATTCGACGTGCAGGACATGCCGGTGACGGTGGCCGTCGATTCGAACGGCACCTCGGTGCACACCACCGGTCCGGCCGAGTGGCAAAAGAAGATTGCCGATTCCTCGGTCGGCAAGATCGCGGTGACCACGCTCTGATGCTGCCGGCGCCGGCCTGGCGGCAATCCCGCGTGCCCCGGGCCAGGTGATTTCAATTGCCAGCCAGCCCACAATTTCGTATAATTTGATGCTTGTCCGGTGACGCACTCTGCTGCGTTGCATTCCCGGCAATGTCTTTCAGTGGCGGCTGTAGCTCAGTTGGTAGAGTCCCAGATTGTGATTCTGGTTGTCGCGGGTTCGAGCCCCGTCGGTCGCCCCACTCCATTCATGTAATTTCCTTCGGCAATCCGGGCCAACGATCCCGCAAGGTCATCGGGGCACCGTCAGCGCAGCACCTTGCAGGTTTCCGTCTGCGCCGGCCAGATGCGCGTGCAACATCAGCAGAATGATATTTGCGTCCGTCGGCTTGGTCAGATGCGCATCAAATCCCGCCGTCGTCGAACGTAGCCTGTCACTCGCGCCGCCCCATCCCGTCAATGCGACCAGCAGCACGCCGCGGTTAGTCGGGTGCGCACGCAGACGCGCGGCAACCTCGTACCCATTGATGTCGGGCAGTCCAATATCGAGCAGAATCATGTCCGGCAAAAATGCCGTGCTGGCGGCAATGCCGGCCACGCCGTCATGTGCGGTCAGCGTGATGCAATCATGCATCTCCAGAATCATCGCCATCGTTTCCGCCGCATCGACATTGTCATCGATCACCAACACGCGGGGCAGGCGATGGGAGACGGCGACGGGCGTCGTGGGTACCAGCGCGACCGGCGATACGTCCTTGGCTGCATCGCTTGCCAGCGGCAGGCGTACCGTGAACGTGCTGCCCAGCCCGAGTCCGTCGCTATGTCCGGTGACGCTGCCGTCGTGCATCCCGACCAGTTCTGCCACGACGTTCAGGCCGATGCCAAGTCCACCCTGGGCGCGGTGCAGCGTATGGTCGACCTGCGCGAACAGGTCGAACACATGGGCCACCATGTCAGGCGGAATGCCGGCACCGTTGTCGGTCACGCAAATCACGGCTTCATCGGCCTCGACGTGCAGGCTCAGGCCGATGTGCCCGCCATGCGGCGTGTACTTGATCGCATTGTGGAGCAGGTTGCCGACCACCTGCGCCAGCCGGGTCAGGTCGCCGTCAACCAGGATCGCACGCGCATCGACGTTGCATGTCAGGACATGGCCTGCGCTCGTCAGTAATGCTTGATTGGCTTCGACGGCATGCTCGAGCACGGTTTGGATGGAAATGCATTCCCTCCTCAATTCGATTTTTCCGTGACTGATCCGGGAAACGTCGAGCAGATCGTCGACCAGCCTGACCATGTGGCGGAACTGGCGCTCCATCATGCCCTGTACCGGACCCGTCGCCGCGGTGTCGATGGTGGCCGCCTTCAGAATCTGCAGGCCGGTCGAGAGCGCCGCCAGCGGATTGCGCAGTTCGTGCGCCAGCACGGCGAGGAACTCATCCTTGCGTTGATCTTCGCGGCGCAAGGCTTGCTCGACCTGCCGCAGGCTGGTGATGTCGTGCGTGACCGCCAGTACCGACATCACCCGCCGCTCGGTATCGAACTCGGGTACGAAGTGCGTGACGTAGTGGGTCGTGTCGTCGCCATCCTGGACCGACAGGTCAAGTTGTTCCGCAGAGCCGGAAGCGAACACCGCAGCCAATGCGCCGTGCCACGGCAGGTAAGCCGCTACGGGCATGCCCAACTCCGGCTGGGTACGGCCGATCACCTTGTCGGGCGACAGGCCGGTAGCGCGCGTGATTGCAGCGTTCGCATACAGATAACGGAATTGCGCGTCGAAGCGGGTCAGGACCGCAGGCGTATTGTCGATCAGGGTACGTAGTTCATGCTCACGGTGCGACAGCACGCGTGCGCCCCGTTCGAGCTCACGCGCCATCAGCCAGCGCTCGCTGGCGTTTTCCATCGCCCGCACCAGACCGCCGGAGCTCAGCCAGTCCTTGCCGATGAAATCCTGGGCACCTGCGCGCAGCACGGCATGGCCCAGCGCGCCGCTGGCGGCGCCGGTCAGCACGACCACCGGGCAGCGGGTCAGCCCGCTCGCCTCGCGCAGGCTGGCAAGAATGGCCGGCGCTTCCATGTCGGGCAAAAAATAGTCGAGGATCATGCAGTCCGGCGGCATGTCCGGATCGTGCGCCGCTGCCACGGCTTCCCGGCCGAAAGTGACTTCCTTGAAAATCAGGCGGTCTTCCGAGCCCTGCAACAGC